>CAMYSW010000089.1:0-8755 GCA_947297425.1 uncultured Porphyromonadaceae bacterium | reverse complement strand
ACATGGTGAAGACCGCAGTCCCGCGCTTTCTCAGAGTGGTGACGTTTTCTATTTCCTTAGTGAACGCAACGGAGGCTCTTTCAATGTCTATTCCGCATCTGTAGCTTCGGGAGCGCAAGCACGTAAGTTAACCGATTTCAAGGATCATCCGGTGCGCTTTCTCAGTGCCGGAGCCGGAGACCGTCTCGCTTTTGTATATAATGGAGAACTGTTCACTATGCAACCCGGTGGATCGCCTCGCAAGCTTGCAATCAATCTTATAGACGATTATGTAAACGATATTCAGAATATTCCGTTCGGTCGTGTTCAGGGGGCGGTCGTGTCGCCCGACGGCAAACAGTTGGCATTTACGGTCAGGGGAGAAGTGTTTGTCGCTTCTACGGAATATCCCTCTGTCAAGCAGATCACACATACTCCAGGCATTGAATCCCGTTTGTCATGGGGTTCTGACGGACGTTCCTTGTATTATGGTTCTCTGCGTTCGGGACGCAGCAATATTTATAAAGCGACAATCAAACGCAAAGACGATCCCAACTTCTCTAACGCCACGCTGATCGAAGAGGAAGCCATGTTCCCGGAAGATGGCGTTGAACGCGGTTATCCCTCCATCTCTCCCGATGGCAAGAAGATGGCGTTTATCGAAGATCGCCGTATCCTTAAAGTCAAGGATCTTGCTTCGGGTGCGGTTAAAACCTTTGAAGACCGTATCACCAACTATCGTAGCGGGGGATATGGCGTGCAATGGAGTCCCGACAGCCGATGGCTTACGCTCGAGATTATGAACCCGATGCACGATCCTTATGGCGACATTGCCATAGTCAACGTGGATAGCGGCGAGTTTATCCCTCTCACTAATACAGGTTATTTTGATCAGGAACCTCGTTTTACAGACGATGGCAATGCCGTCATTTTTGCTTCTGAACGTTATGGCATGCGCAACCATGCCTCCTGGGGATCGGAATATGATGTCATCATGGTGTTCCTGAATAAGGAGGCTTATGATAAATTCAGGCTCTCCGAAGAGGATTACGCACTGCTGAAAGAGGTAGAAGAACAGCAGAAGAAAGCATCGGCAAAGAAAGATGATTCCAATAAGGGGAAGAAAGGGAAGAAAAATGATTCTTCCAAGGAAGGTGACAAGCCGTCAGACGCGATTAAAATTGATCGCGAGGGCATAATGGACAGGATTGTGCGCCTGACTCCGAGCTCGTCAGACCTCAGCGATTATGTGGTTACAAAAGATGGATCGGCATTATATTATCTTTCCGCTTTTGAAAAGGGATATGATCTTTGGAAGAAAGACTTGCGCAAAGGAGACGTGTCGCTTGTAAAGAAACTTGATTCAGGCGGCAGCGCTATTCAGACCGATAAAGACGGCAATATGTATCTTGTCGGATCGGCTGTAAAGAAATTCAATCCGAAGAGTAAGGAAATTAAGAATATATCCGTGTCGGGTAAGGTCAAGATCGATCCGGCAAGAGAGCGGGAGGCTATGCTCGATTATGTGGCGAATGAAGCAAGGGAACGTTTCTATCTTCCCGAAATGCCGGTGGATTGGGATATGTATGTAGAAAACTATCGCCGTTTCCTGCCGCATATCAATAATGGATATGATTTTGCCGACTTGTTGAGTGAACTTCTTGGCGAACTCAACGTGTCGCATTCGGGTGGACGCTATTATCCCGACGGGGCAAAGGACCAGACAGCATCTCTCGGTTTGCTTTTCGACATGTCGGACAATGGAAGTGTCGCTAAAGTGGATGAAATCGTGGAGGGAGGTCCGTTTGACCGTGCCACAACAAAGGTTCGTCCCGGTGACATAGTGGAGGCAATCAATGGAGAGAAAACAGCGGATGCCGGTGATTGGGAGACATTACTAAATAACACCGCGAATAAAAAGACACTAATTTCTCTTTATCGTCCTTCTTCGGGTGAGCGATGGGAAGAGGTAGTTCTGCCGGTAAGGACTTCGGTAATGAGTGAACTCCTGTACAACCGTTGGGTTAAAGGGCGTGAGCATGCTGTGGATTCCCTTTCCGGTGGACGTCTTGGCTATCTTCATTTACGATCCATGGATGATGAAAGTTTTCGTGATATATATTCAAAACTTCTCGGTAAGTATTATAACAAAGAAGGTATAGTGATAGATACCCGCTGGAATGGAGGCGGTCGTCTGCACGAGGATATTGAGGTGCTTTTCAGTGGAGATAAATATCTGACGCAGGAGGTTCACGGCCGTCCGACCGGAGAAATGCCATCGCGCCGTTGGAACAAGCCTTCGGTCATGGTTATAGGGGAAGCTAACTATAGCAACGCTCACGGCACTCCCTGGGTATATAAATATAAGAATCTCGGCAAACTTGTAGGAATGCCCGTTCCCGGTACTATGTCGAGCGTTAACTGGATCACGCTTCAGAATCCTGACCTGCTTTTCGGAGTGCCGGTAGTCGCCTTCCGCACGGCTGACGGAACGGTTCTTGAAAACACGCAGCTTGAGCCGGATATCAAGGTTGCGAATCATCCCGCCGATATTGTCAAGGGCATTGATGCCCAGCTCGAGGCAGCAGTGAAGTCACTCCTCAGCGATATTGACAAACAGAAAAAATAAGTAAAAAACGCCGCGAAAGTATATACTTCGCGGCGTTTTTTTACTAAACAGTTTCTTGGTTTATCTTGCAATTTTTTTTGAAGTCTTGATACTGCCGTCGCTCATTATACTCTGTTCGATCACGAGCATCCCCTTCTCCGGATGAGAGATTTTGACTCCGTCAATGCTGTAATATATTGTTTTTACAGGGTGCGAGTCAATAATTTCAGTGACTTCCGAGATGCTTTCGGTAGTCATAAGGTTCTTGATTTCCGCCTGGTCCATGCTTCGGTTGAAGATATAGAAGTCGTCATAACCGAAGTCGGGATGGGGATCGTTGCTCCATTGCGACTTTCCGAGATAGTTTGCCGCCGTTTTACCCATAATGGATGGTGTGGGAGCATTTGATACGGAGGCAATTTCGTTGCCGTTTACGAAGAGTTTGACAACTGAACCGCTTTGTGTCAGAGCCACGTGGCTCCATTCCCCGTCGGGAAGTTGGCATGCGATATTGTTTCGGTCCACGGTCTTGCTTCCGTCGGTTAGCTTATAGCGAAATTCTCCACCGCTATAATTAAGGATCATGAATTTGCTTGTGCCGCTTCCGAAATCAAATATTCTACCACCCGTGACACCCGGTTTGAGCCACATAGAGATAGTGAAATCGGTTATTGACCGCATTATTCCCGATGGGAGTGATATGTACGCTTCGCTTCCCGCTTTGAGGGCTACCGCGCTTTTAGGGTTTCCATGACGGTCGGATGTCCATACGGCACCTTTCGAAAGGGTTGCCTTGTCACCATTGAAGTAATCTCGTGCGTCTGAGAACTTGCCCTCCACAAAAGGTATGTGTACGAAATTTCCCGCTTTGGGAGTGGCGCTCATCACTTCTGAATATTCACCTTTATTGCCGAGGCGATTGGGGATTACCCTATAAAAATATTGAAATCCGTTCTGCGCATCTGTGTCCACAAAGCTTGTGGTTTTCATATCTGATTCCAATTTCGTCCATGGTCCTTTTTCAGATTCTGAGCGTTCCACGTCCCATGTAGTTCTGTAAGTCTTGTCCCATGATAATGTCACTTTGTTGTCGCCCGAAGCGGCAAAAAGGTTGAATACCCCTTCCGGAGCAGATGAAAGGGACGGAGTTTTTACAGTTACGGTTTCAGACACCGGTGTCATGTCTGCATTGCTAAGCACTGACACACGGTAAGCATATGTGCAGTTTTCGGTAAGGTATGAATCTGAATAAGATTTATCTGCAGTTGAAGCCACGATCACCTCAAAATCATTGTCTCCTTTCGGCTTGTCGGGAGATTCCACGAGACGGCGTTCCACTCTGTAACCGCGCGCTCCGTCTACTTCGCTCCATTCCACACGCACGGTTGTGGGGTCTACGGCTGAACAGCGCACGTCTGCCGCTTCGACATCATTGTCGCGCCATACGGTCTGAATGCGGGAGTATATCGATTCCGAACCATTGTAGGCGGTTGCCATAACCCGGTAACGGTATCTTGTAGAGCATAAGATAGGATCTTCAAACACTACCGTACCACCCGGTTGGTAATCCACTCCGAGCTCAAGTATTTTTACGGCATTCCATGTCTTGTCGCTGTCGTCGCGGCGATAAACGGTGTAGCTTTTTCCTGTTTCTCCGTTATGGTCATACCATGAAAGGCGGGTTGTCTTGAAATCTTCTGAAAAACCGATGAACGGGAGCGGAGGGGCGATTTTCCATACATGTTCGAACTCAGACGCTTTGTTGAAGCCCACTTTCGATGCATAGTCGGCGAAATATTGTCCGGCAAGCGTTTTCTTTCCATTTAATTCTACAGAACGCGCATCCTGCACCCATGTATAGAAATTGGTCCGTTCCAACTTATCGCATGCATCTATATTTTCAAGAGCCTTCTTCATGTATTCAAGTTGCACCTTCTGGTTTTCAAGGGTTGCGGGCAATGTTACGGTTGAAGCCCCTTCTATAGGATTGCCGTCGGCATCACATTGGATACCCTCTTTATCATGCCAGTCATTTTCATTATTGGTGGTCCAGTTGGCGCCGTTGTTCCATTCGGTTATCCATACCGGTCTGCCGTTAGAAACCTGCACCGCCTTGTCAACCCTGCTTTTGAAATCAGGCGTGTGTTCATATTGATGATACACCACAAAATCCACACGATAATTCAAAGAATCGGCAAGGGCGAAGAAATTTCCAAGCCAACTGCCCCAGATGCTTGTCGGGGCAGGAGAACCGGCACGCAGTCCGGTGCGCATAAACTCCGGCCATTCGCGAATCACCTCCAGCGGACTTGCCGGATGTTCCTTTACATCCCCCGTATTGTCCGGCTCGTTGTGTCCGAGAACATGGCTAACATTGTCGCGGCTTTTGATCTGGTCGAATCCGGGCCATCCTATATGATGCCTGTGAGGCACATACTCCCTGTCGATGCGGTCTGTCGGACCACCCGCATCCCATCCGTAATAATGTGTAACGTTAAGCCTCTCCATCTGCGCCTGATCCGATCCTGCCCATCCTTTTTTAGAGACCCATTGCCATTTTAAGACCCTTATATAAGAAATGAAGCTCCGGTCGGTATCGTCTTTGGTCACGAAGCCTTCGGGAAGCACCGGGATCTCGATGTCTCCGTCAGATGCTATGAAGCATCTGCTATAACCTGTGCCGTCAGGATTAT
The DNA here is from genome assembly GCA_947297425.1 of uncultured Porphyromonadaceae bacterium. Lineage (GTDB taxonomy): Bacteria > Bacteroidota > Bacteroidia > Bacteroidales > Muribaculaceae > Lepagella. Next base: position 3,475 of record CAMYSW010000089.1, on the reverse strand, counting down.
TGGCAATTGTGGCGATAAACCCTTTGCGCAGCTTTATCGAACGAATATTGTTGTCGAATTTCCCGAGATCAGTGACCGGTTCATGGATTGCCACAGTGCGGGAATCTCCGGTGAAATTCTCGCCTGAGAATATGGTCAGCGCCCGGCTGCATATGTCAATACCGTTAGGTATGAGAACCGAGCCTGCACCATATTCGGCGATGCGTAAGTTAGTGGTTATGTCGGCAGGAGCACCGTCAACGCTTATAAAAGTAATGTAATCTGAAACAGCTTTTGTCGGTTTGACTGCGTCAAGATATAGCCACGCCTCTTCTCCGGTCAGGTTTATGGTTGAGTTTACCAAAGGTGTTGAAGACGTGAGATGCACGTCTGTCTTCCCCGCCACATCTATCTGACGCCCCGAAAGCATGTCTGTTGTCAGGTCTGTGTTTATTGTTTCGCCCCATGCTCCTGATATGGCAATCAGGAAGGTGGAGCATGTCAATAGCTTTTTGAATTGTTTCATGATAAATATGCTTGAAATAAAGGGTCGGAAGCGCAATTTTAATAGTGACGCAACCGACCCCGTTCTTAAAGATTAAGAAGCTGTTTAAATCACTTCAATGTATCAGCGGATCACTTTCTTTGAGGTTTTCACTGTTCCGTCAGACATCACTTTTTTCTCTATTACAAGAGAACCTGCTGCCGGATTGGATATGACTACGCCATCTAAACCATAATAAGTCACCGAAACGGTTTCTCCTTCCACATCCAATTCTTCCACTGAAGCCAGGGCACTCTTGAACGTGAGGGAAAATTCGGAGAACACATCCAATGAGTGGGATCCCAATATCTGGACATAATATGTTCCGGCTTTGGGGGCGTCAACTTCTGCAACGCACTTCTGGAGGGTTGCTTTATCGTTTTGTGTTTTAGGAAGGAGGAAAAGCTTGCCCTCGCCCTCTGCGGGAAGACCGATAGGCGACACTGATAGTTCTTCTTCCGAAGCATTATCAAGATCCCATGTTACGCCTTCCGGACCGATCTTGTCAGAGAATACTGCCATTACGGCAGCTTCATTTCCATCGGTTTTCAGATATGAATTATCAGAGTCTGAACTTGTATTGCTCCATTCTCCGGCAAGCATCGAAAATTCATATATGCCGGGTTCGGTGATCTGTACGGGGTATACATACCAGCATGAATGCATGCTGCCATTGTCCCAGCGGATGAAAGCGACATTGCCGTTATATGATGCTTCGTTATAGGTTACGGATGAAGCCTTGTTTTCCCATCTCACATTGTTTCCGCCCGGGCCACCAGCATCCCATGTAAGCTGTTGAGGGGTATCGAACGTATATTCCTCGTCTATTTCGTCATAAGAGAATGGGAATTTCCAACATTCCCAGCCGTTCTGTGCCATTGCCCCTTTATCGCCGAGGGCTCCTTCGTTGGCTTTCGCCATGATGTTGGTCTGTGCCATCACTGAGGCGCTCATGAAGATGGCGCTTCCAAAAAGTAAAGTAGAAATTTTCATAAAAGTGATTTTTGGTTAATTAATATTGGTTAACGTTTCCCTCCGTGGAGGTTGAGTTTTTAAATTTTAAACATCTTCTAACAGACAAGTCAGGTATGTAATAAACATACATGTTCTGTGGTTTCGCAAATTTACAATAAGATTGCAGCATAGGTGATGGGCGAATAGACCTTTTCGAGATGCAGACCGATCTGTATGTTATCAATGACCTTATTGTCTGCCATATAGCGATAGGGTGGGTATTTAGACCGATGATGCTGTTGAAAACATTTGAATTGTTCATATGAACAAAACACCCATCTTTTTAGGATTATTTAACTATTCTGAGTGTGTGACGTAAATTATAATTTTGCAGCTATTAAGCAATATGGGTGTTAGACCGACACGGTGCAATAAATATATTAAGGTATTAGAAAGATTAGATTAGGTAGTGGTTGCATCCGCGAAAACCTCTTCCTAAGCCTGGAAAGCTCAGGGTGAAGAACACGTGATGATAACTTATGGCGGCAGTGTTGCCCCGCATCCTTCAGCAGGATGAGAGACAGTCTGACTGTTTCAAAGAGTATGGATGGAGACATGCATACTCTTTTAATGGATTAACCTTAAATAAACTCAACAATAACTAACCTTAGTTTAAATGAAAAAATCAATTTTCCTAATGTTTCTGCTGCTGTCTCAGCTATTCATGCTGAGCGCGCATGCAGCGTCCGGGACACGCACCGTGAAAGGAATGGTGGTGGACTCCGACGGTGAGCCTCTGATAGGTGCCACAGTGCAGGTGGAAGGTACGTCAATCGGTGTCAGCACCGATCTTGACGGTAACTTCGAGATCCGTGCCACTGAAGGTCAAAACCTTCTTATTTCCTATATTGGTTACTCACCGAAGAAAGTTAAGGTGACCGGATCTACGGCTCCCCTGAGAATCGAGCTTGCTCTGAATGCAGAGGTGCTTGAAGATGTGGTGGTGATAGGTTACGGCACAATGAAAAAGAAAGACCTCACCGGTGCAATCACGCAGATTGACCCGAACAAGATTGCAGATTCCAATCCGCAGACCGTTCAGGACTTGCTTCGTGGTGCCGCCGGTCTTCAGGTTGGCTACGATCCCTCTGCAAAGGGTGGCGGTTCTCTCGAACTCCGAGGCAAGAACTCTCTCGGAACCAATTCGTCGCCTCTCATCATCCTTGATGGCATGCAGTTCTATGGCGAGCTTTCCGAAATCAATCCTGATGACATCAAGCAGATTGACGTGCTTAAAGACTCTTCTTCTGCAGCCATTTATGGAGCCAAGGCTGCCAACGGTGTCATAATCGTTACAACCAAGAAGGGTAGCAACACCGGCAAGCCGACTGTAACCCTGAGTGCAAACTGGGGAATCAACACCAGAAGTTCATATCGTAATTATTATGATGCCGACGGTTACTTGAATTACCGTTCGGACTGGTATAAGCGAGACACATATGGCACTGATGCCAACGGAAATTATGTGGCTTATCAATCCGGTCAGACCAATCCCGGTTACTATGATTATCCTTCCGAGGCTAATCTTGCCAAATATGGTATAACGCTCGACCAGTGGATGGGTTATTCTTCTAATGCTGAGGGTGAATCGGCACGTAGCGTTTTCGGACGCCGTATAGGACTTGACGAGGAGGCTCTCGTGTTTGAGAACTTCTTGAACAACGAGACTTTCGACTGGTATAACTATGCATTCCGCACCGGACTTAACCAGGACTATAATATCGGACTTTCGGGAGGAACCGAGAAGATGAACTATTATATGTCTTTAGGCTACATGAAGAATCAAGGTGTGGTTAAAGGCAATGATTACAACACGCTCCGGGCATCCATGCGCCTTAGCGCTGACGTGACCAAATGGCTTCAGATCGGAGCGAACGTGAACTTCCAGCACCGCACTGACGGAGACAAGGCTCTGTCATATTCCGATGACCTTCAGAG
>CAMYSW010000088.1:0-8851 GCA_947297425.1 uncultured Porphyromonadaceae bacterium | reverse complement strand
TATAATTATATTAACTTAATTTTCAACAACTTCGGCATTTTTTACCGAACCATTGTTACTTAGATAAATCAGCAATTAAAGTTTATAATTTCCATAAAATACGATATACCACAAAAATTAGTTATTTTTGTAACAAAATTCAAGAAACTGTTAAAAAATAACCATATCATGAAAAAATTTCTCGCCGCCTCATTGATCCTTGCTGCCGCTATCCCTGCGTCTGCAAAACAAAAGGCAATGTCAAGCAATCACGGGTATCCTATTGACCCTGTGCCATTCACTAAAGTAAAAGTAAGCGACAAGTTCTGGGGACAACGCCTCAATGCGAGCCGTGAAGTCACAATCCCGCTTGCCTTCAGCAAATGCGAAGAATCAGGACGCTACGACAACTTCGTCAAAGCGGCAAACCCCTCCGACTCGTATAAAGTTGAAGGTTTCTCATTCGATGACACAGATGTCTACAAAACAATAGAAGGCGCAAGCTATCTCCTGCAGACTTATCCCGACAAACGACTGGAAAACTATATAGACAGCGTACTGACCATCGTGGCTGCGGCTCAAGAGCCTGACGGTTATCTCAACACATGCCGCACGATGAATCCCAAGCACCCACATGACTGGGCAGGATCAAAAAGGTGGGAGAAAGTGGAAGAGCTAAGCCATGAGTTTTACAACCTCGGACACATGGTGGAAGGCGCAATAGCACATTATCAGGCAACGGGCAAACGCAATTTCCTTGATATCGCTGTCAGATATGCAGATTGCGTATGCAGGGAAATCGGGGACGGTCCCGGTCAGGTGTCACGCGTACCCGGTCATCAGATAGCCGAGATGGCACTTGCCAAACTCTATCTCGCCACAGGAGACAAAAAGTATCTTGACCAGGCAAAATATTTTCTTGACAAACGCGGATACACCTCCCGCAAGGACGAATACAGCCAGGCACATAAGCCTGTTGTAGAACAGGATGAAGCCGTCGGGCATGCCGTCCGCGCCGCATATATGTATGCAGGAATGGCAGATGTGGCGGCTCTCACCGGAGATTCGGCATACATAAATGCAATTGACCGCATATGGGATAATATCGTAAGTAAAAAACTATATATAACAGGAGGCATCGGCGCAAAGCATGAAGGAGAGGCTTTCGGAGCCAACTATGAACTGCCAAACCATTCGGCATACTGTGAGACATGCGCCGCAATCGGCAACGTCTATGTAAACCATCGTCTGTTCCTGCTCCATGGTGAATCTCAATATTACGACGTTCTTGAGCGCACGCTATACAATGGACTCATATCCGGCATGGCTCTTGACGGTGGCAGTTTTTTCTATCCCAACCCACTTGAATCCGGAGGACAGCATCAGCGCCAGCCATGGTTCGGATGCGCATGCTGCCCATCCAACCTATGCCGGTTCATACCTTCACTTCCGGGATATGTATATGCCGTCAAGAATGATGACGTTTACGTAAATCTCTTCATGTCTAACTCCGCCAATCTTGATGTCAAAGGGAAAAACGTGGCTATATCTCAGCAAACAAACTATCCTTGGGACGGCAATGTAACCATGACGATAGATAAAAACAAGGCAGGAACCTTCGGTCTCAAGATCAGAATACCGGGATGGGTGAAAAACAAGCCCGTACCAAGCGACCTCTATGCCTACTCCGACGGCAAAGAAACGGGATACAGAGTGACCGTAAACGGCAAATATGCAGAAGGTGTTGTCACTCCCGACGGATATTACACCATAACGCGCAACTGGAAAAAGGGAGACAAAGTGAATCTGGACCTTGACATGAGCGTGCGCACGGTGAAAGCCAACGACAAGGTTGATGCAGACCGCGGACGTATAGCCATAGAACGCGGACCGATAGTCTATTGCGCAGAATTTGCCGACAATGATTTTGACGTGCTCAACATACTGATAAATCAGAAACCGCAATTCGAAGTTAAAGAACGTCCCGAACTTCTCAAAGGGATAATGCAACTCACCACCGACGCCCAGACACTCGGCTATGACGACAAAGGTCGCCTCGTCACCAAAGACGTGCGACTCAACCTCATTCCCTACTACGCGTGGTGTCATCGCGGCAAAGGCAACATGGCAGTATGGCTTCCCCAATCGCTCATCGTCAATCGTTGATAAAAGAATAGAACGGTATCCCCTCCTTCATCCCTCCTTCAAAAAAGCCCCACATTTGCAAAGCGTTTGTCAAAGCAAATGGAGGGGCATTTTCTTTTGTTCATATGAGATTTTTTTAGTACCTTTGTGCAAATTTGGCATCGATGGCACAATCTCTTCTAAGCATTCTTGAAAACTTGGAAGCCCGTCAGGAAGAGCTTCGGGCAGAGATAGAATCCCTGCGCAAGCGCAACAGGGAGCTGGAAGAGGAAAACACCGATTTGCGCAGCAAGGAAGCTGAAGCGTTGAAAATACGCGATAAAGCGCTTCTTGACGTGGAATACCTGAGCGTCTCTCATCATCTGGCTGAAAACCCGGATACGCTCATTGACGCACGTCGCATCATTGCCGGATTGATCAGAAACATCGACCGCTGCATAGCAATGCTCAAGGAATGATGAAAGATCAGGAAAAGATAAATATGGAAATCAATATAGGCGGCGAGCCGATAAAGCTTACCGTCCCGTTCCAGAATCAGGAACTAACCCGAAGCGTGGAAGAAGAGATCAACAATCTGTATGCCGCATGGCGACGCTCTTTTCCCAAGCGCTCCGACAAAGGTCTTCTTGCAATGATGGTATATCAATATGCATCCCATTACAAGGAGCTTACCATCAGATATCAGGAAGCGTCCAAAAAAGCAGAGGAATGTCTCGGTAAGCTGGACGACATCTTGAAATAGTCCTTTTTATACTTTCCCGAATTTATTTTCATCCCCAAGTATTGCAACCGGCGTCAACACAAACGTTTCGGCTGCGACTATTCATATACTCACATTTGAGTCAGGATGGTCGCGACACGAAAAAAAGAATAGAATAATTAACATTATAAAAACCAAAATTACAACTACATACGCATGGAAACAGCAATATGGATTATAGTTGCGGCGGCAACTGCCATCATAGGCTATGTGGCAGCTACCGTGATCAGCAAAAAAAATGCCTCTTCCCGCGCCAATTCCATCCTTGAGGATGCAAACCGCGAAGCGGAGGTGATAAAAGAGAAAAAAATCCTTCAGGCAAAAGAGGAGGAAATGAAAATCCTGAGCGAGGCTGAGCGCACTGCGGGACAACGCATGCAAAAAGCTCAAGCCGCAGAAGCTCGCAACAAGCAAAGGGAAATTCAGTTAAACCAGCAGCAGAACGAGAACTCTCGACGCAAGAAGGAACTTGACGCGCTCAAAGGGAACCTCGACAACCGCGAGGCAGTCATTGAATCTCGACAGACGGAGGTGGAACACCTTCACCGCCAGATCACCGACGAGCTGGAGCGCATCTCCGGGCTCTCAGCCGACGAGGCAAAAGAGAAACTGGTGGAATCGCTCAAGGACGAAGCAAAGACTGCAGCAGCGGGATATATCAACGACATAATGGATGATGCCCGCATGACTGCAACAAAAGAAGCCAAAAGAATTGTAATACAGTCTATTCAGCGCGTAGCAACGGAAGCTGCCGTTGAAAATTCAGTTACGGTGTTCCATATCGACAACGACGAGATAAAGGGACGCATCATTGGTCGCGAAGGACGCAACATACGTGCGCTTGAGGCAGCCACAGGTATCGAGATCATTGTGGACGACACTCCTGAAGCAATCGTGCTTTCCGGCTTTGACCCGGTGCGCCGGGAAATTGCCCGCCTCGCATTGCACCAGCTCGTTGTTGACGGCCGTATCCATCCGGCACGCATCGAGGAAGTTGTGGCAAAAGTGCGCAAACAGGTGGAAGAGGAAATTATCGAGACCGGTAAACGCACGGCAATTGATCTCGGAATACACGGACTGCATCCGGAGCTTATCCGGATGGTGGGAAAAATGAAATACCGTTCGTCATACGGACAGAACCTCTTGCAGCACTCACGCGAGACAGCCAACCTCTGTGCCGTAATGGCATCGGAGCTCGGTCTCAATCCCAAGAAAGCACGCCGTGCCGGTCTGCTGCATGATATCGGCAAAGTGCCCGATGACGAACCGGAATTGCCCCACGCACTTTTCGGAATGAAACTTGCCGAGAAATTCAAAGAGAAGCCTGAAATATGCAACGCGATCGGCGCTCACCATGAGGAAGTCGAAATGACTTCGCTCCTTGCCCCGATCGTTCAGGTCTGCGATGCCATTTCAGGTGCACGCCCCGGAGCACGCCGAGAGATTGTGGAGGCATACATCAAGCGCCTTAACGACCTTGAGCAACTTGCCCTCTCCTACCCCGGAGTTATCAAGACATATGCAATACAGGCAGGTCGCGAACTGCGCGTGATTGTCGGTGCTGACAAGATCACTGATGAAGAGACTGAAAAGCTCTCCTCGGAAATAGCAAAGAAAATTCAGGATGAGCTCACATATCCCGGACAGGTGAAAATCACAGTGATCCGCGAGACTCGTGCCATCAGTTTTGCAAAATAATCTTGCGACGTGGAGACTGAGAATAAAAAAAGCTGCTCAGGCAGTCGCTGTCCGCGCGGCAAGCTCTTCGCCACCAACTGGCTTGACGGCATCTCGTCGGGCAACGATTTCGATGTGGTAGAGGTGGTGTTCAAGAATACCCGCACGGGATTCTACACCAACCCGAACCGCCTTGACTTGAAAATCGGCGACATGGTAGCGGTAGAGGGAGCTCCCGGACATGACATAGGGCGTGTCAGCATGATCGGACGCCTTGTGCGCCTACAGATGAAGAAAGCCAACATCAATTCAGACTCGGAGTTGAAAAAGGTTTTCCGCATCGCTTCCCAAAATGACCTCGAAAAATATGCCGAGGCGGCATCCCGAGAAGAAGACACCATGATCCGGTCGCGCAAAATCGCCGAGGAACTTGGGCTAAACATGAAGATAGGCGATGTGGAATATCAGGGCGACGGAGGGAAGGCGATATTCTATTATATTGCCGACGAGCGCGTGGATTTCCGTAAGCTTATCCGCATACTTGCCGACACCTTTAAGGTGAGGATAGAGATGAAGCAGATAGGCGCCCGTCAGGAAGCCGGGCGCATAGGCGGTATCGGACCTTGCGGCAGACCATTGTGCTGTTCAAGCTGGATGACACATTTCGTTTCCGTAGGCACGGGCGCCGCACGCATCCAGGATCTGTCGATGAACCCGCAAAAACTCGCCGGACAATGTGCCAAGCTAAAATGCTGCCTGAATTTCGAGATAGATTCTTATAGCGAAGCCCAGAAGAAGCTCCCGCCCAAAGATGTGACCCTCGAAACAAAAGACGGGACATATTATTATTTCAAACCGGACATACTTGCCCGCAAGATTACATATTCAACCGACAAATCGATCCCCGCTAATCTCGTGACGATCGACGCTTCCCGCGCCTTCGAGATCATAGCCCTCAACAAGCAGGGCATCAAGGTGGATTCCCTTGAAGAGAACGAAGGCAAGAAAAAAGAGAAGCCGGTATATGTGGACCTTGTGGAACAAGAGAGCCTCACACGTTTTGATAATTCCAAACGTCGCAAACGCCGACGCGGTCAGGAACCGGAAAAGCCGCAGCAACCCCGACGCAATAACGCCCCTCGCAAAGAGAAGAATGTTATAGCTGAGAAAGAACAGGGCGGCAACAACCGCAACAGGCAACCTCGCAATAAAGGAAACCGCAACAACCGCAGACCGCGTCAACAGGGACAGGCTCCGACAGAAAATAAAGGATAATAAGAAACTGCTAAAAGATGACAAGACCATATTCCCCGACATCGATATGCGTGATTATTCTTTCGGGGATAATCACCCTCTGCTGTTCTTGCCGGAGGGTGAATAATGTGGTCTATTCAGATTTTGTATCTTTCGATGAAGAAGGGTGGGATCCTATATGCGTGCTCCCTTTCTATCCCTCTCCGATAGACTCTGTCAAGAATACGGATGACAGGTTTGACATGATCCTCACCTTGAGATATTCACCGGGGAAAGCAACCTCCGAAATACCCATTGAAATCACGGAAGAGGATGAAAACGGAATTATGGCTACAAAGAGGCTCACTATCCGTCTGCGCGACAATAACGGGAAACCGAGAGGGAGAAAGAGCATATGCCTATACGAGATCTCAGATACCCTGAAACGTGATTTCAAACTTCCGGAAGGATACCTCGTGAACATAACTTCCCTGTCGCCATCGTCAAACACCCGCGGACTTTACAACGTAGGTCTGACACTCTCCACGACAGGTCCGGGAAATTACACTTTCATTCATTAATAACAAGAACACTCCAAGTTATGACCATACCATTCCTTACGACGGAATTTCGCAATGAGCTCGAATTGCGCCTTGCAAAGGTGCGCGAGCAAATGAAAAGCGAGGAACTTGACGCAATACTCATAAGCGCATCAGTCAACTTATATTATATAAGCGGATGTGTGTTTCGTGGATACATATATATCCAGACAGACAAGACTCCACTCTTTTTCCTTATACCGCCAAGTGTCACCGAGGAGAATGACATGTGCCTGGCAATCAGGAAACCGGAGCAGATCGCTGAGAAACTTGGAGAAACCGGTTATGGATTGCCCCGGCGACTTGGCATAGAGTTCAGCGACCTCCTTTATTCCGATGCTGAAAGGCTCAAAAAGTGCTTCCCGACTGCCGAAATCAAGGATTGCTCCAAGGCACTTCGTGTTGCTCGCATGATCAAGACAGACTTAGAGGTCTGCAAGATGAAGGAAGACGGCATACACCAGACTGCGGCATATGCACAGGTGGAACGTTGTTATCAGGAAGGTATGACCGACATTGAGTTCCAGATAGAGATAGAGCGGGTGCTCCGCCGGGAAGGTTGTCTCGGGTTGCTACGTACTGCCGGAAGCCGCATGGAGTTAAACCTCGGTTCCGTGATAAGCGGCGACAATGCCGACAATCCTTCGCCTTACGATTTCTCAATGGGAGGAGCAGGAACTGACCCCTCCCTGCCTGTTGGTGCAAACGGGATGACACTTAAGCCGGGAACAGCCGTGATGGTAGACATGAATGGAGGATTCAACGGCTATCAGACCGACATGACCCGATGCTGGAGCATAGGGAGCGTATCCGATCTTGCGAGAAAAGCACATGACTGCTCTTGCCGGATTCTACATCACCTTGAGAAAATAGGCTGTCACGGAGTGCCTGTATCCAGACTTTATTCAGAAGCCATGGAGATCGCAAAAAGTGAAAACCTGCATGAGTATTTCATGGGACACAGGAACAAGGTCGGATTCATCGGACACGGGATAGGTATAGAACTGAATGAAATGCCTGTAGTGATGGAGCGCAGCAAAGACATGCTTGCCAAAAACATGACTATAGCACTCGAACCCAAATTCGTCATTCCACACGTTGGCGCCGTCGGAATCGAAAACACATACCGCGTCACAGAAACAGGACTCGAAAACTTAACACCCTTCCCTGAAGAGCTGACAGAGTTATGAATCTCACCGAAGATCTGAAACTGCCTATTTTCCGACAAGTAGGAAAGATCGCTGACGACATGGGCCGCGAAGCTTATGTGGTAGGCGGATACGTACGCGATATTTTTCTAAAACGCCATTCCTCCGACATTGATTTCGTGACCGTGGGAAGCGGAATAGAGCTTGCAACAGAAGTTGCGGCGCGCCTGAACCACGGCAAAGGACTCAGCGTATTCGCAAGTTATGGCACGGCACAAGTGAAAGCCGGCAACCTTGAGCTTGAATTTGTAGGGGCACGGCGGGAATCATATAACAGAAATTCCAGAAATCCCATAGTAGAAGACGGCACCCTTGAAGATGATCAGAACCGTCGCGATTTCACCATCAACGCCATGGCTATCTGCCTAAATTCATCCCGATTCGGAGAGCTGGTGGATCCTTTCAACGGCGTGGTAGACCTTCATAATCAAATCATCCGCACTCCGCTTGATCCGGACATAACATTCTCGGACGATCCACTGCGCATGATGCGTGCAATCAGGTTTGCGACACAACTGAATTTCACAATACATGCAGACACGTTCGAGGCAATACGCCGCAACCGGGAACGCATTTCGATTATCACGAAGGAACGTATCAACGATGAGCTGTCCAAGATCATGCGTTCGAAACACCCTTCTGTCGGATTCAAGCTTCTCGACAATTCAGGTCTGTTGGAACTGATATTCCCGAGTGTGCATGCATTGAAAGGAGTGGAAACAAAAGAGGGACGCGGGCACAAAGACAATTTCTATCACACCCTCCAGGTGGTTGACAATGTTGCCGAAAAGAGCGACAACGAATGGCTCCGTTGGGCTGCATTGCTTCATGACATAGGTAAGCCCGTTACAAAACGTTATGATGAAAAAATAGGATGGACTTTCCATAACCACAATTTCATAGGGGAGAAAATGATTCCCCGCGTTTTCAAGCAAATGAAATTGCCGCTTAATGAAAAAATGAAATATGTGGCAAAACTTGTAGGGTTGCACATGCGTCCCCAATCTGTAGGCGAAGAAGGAGTGTCCGATTCGGGAGTGCGAAGGCTCATTACTGAAGCAGGTCCGGATCTGGAAGACCTCATGACACTTGCCGAAGCTGACATAACCTCAAAGAATCCGGCAAAAGTGCGTCGCCAGCTTGAAGGCTTCGCCGCCTTGCGCCAGCGCATGAACGAAATAAACGATGCCGATGCGCTACGCAACTGGAAATCGCCGATAGACGGCAACGAGATTATGGAGTATTTCAAG
>CAMYSW010000087.1:0-8892 GCA_947297425.1 uncultured Porphyromonadaceae bacterium | reverse complement strand
GGATAGGATGTAGTGCGTCAAAATGCCTTGTTTGGTTTAAACAGTTTATTGTTGAATCATTTTCTAATCAAGTAATAATACGAATACGAACATGAACATAAAATCTATCATAACTGCTGTTGTGGCATTTCTTTTTCCGCAATATGTATCGGGTGAGATTGTGACTTATCCTGCAGGAAAAGACGTTGTGACTATCAATGACTTTAATGTCAGCGTGCGTCAGAACGGAGGTGACTGGCTCCCCTTGGATGTATATCCTGTAAAGGTTGATGAGGTAAAGGATGCAAAACACCATGTGGAGACTGCCTCTATGGCATATTTTGATTTCGAGGGGATGCCCGTTGAGGTTCGGGTGATCAGCAGGAAACCTGTTGATATAGCCCGCATCCGTCCGTTGTCATATGAAATCACACCCAGTGTCAAGGGCGACACGCTTTTATTTTTCCTCACGCAGCCGAGAAACCTCTCGGTGGAGGTGAATGGTGATATATTTCATAATCTTCATCTTTTCGCCAATCCGGTCGATAAGAACCGCCCTTCTGCAAAAGTGCTGAAAAATCTAAAGAAACATAAAGATTTGATATATTTCGGACCGGGTGTGCATCGGCTTCCGGGTGACACTCTCAGGATTCCATCCCATATGACTGTGTATGTAGACGGCGGAGCGAGAGTTTACGGACAGTTTATCGCCGATGGTGTGGAAGATGTCCGTTTCTATGGACGTGGGGAGATTCATCCTGAAGGTAGGGGCGAGGGAATATATATCAAAAGGTCTCGTAATATAGAGGCGGACGGGGTGATTGTCACGCAGATTCCGGTAGGCGGAAGCGATTCAGTGCGCATAAATAATGTCAAATCCATAAGTTATTATGGATGGGGCGACGGCATGAATGTTTTTGCAAGTGATAATGTTAATTATAACAACGTTTTCTGTCGTAATAGCGACGATTGCTCCACGGTCTATGCTACCCGTAAAGGATTTCGTGGAGGTTGCCGGAACATTACTATGGAAAATTCAACACTTTGGGCAGATGTGGCGCATCCGGTCATGATCGGTCTCCACGGAAGTGCCAAGGAGATTGGTCCGGATGCCCCTTCCGATACGATAAGCAATATAATATATCGCAATATCGATATACTTGACCATCAGGAGAAGCAAGTCGATTACCAGGGATGTTTCGCCATAAACTGCGGAGACAATAATGTGGTGAGTGATATTGTTTTCGATAATATACGTGTGGAAGATTTCAGACAAGGGCAGCTGGTGAATATCCGTATATTTTTCAATAAGAAATATTGTGCTGCGCCCGGACGCTCTGTGGAAAATGTGCTCTTCAAGGATATAACATATAATGGGAATAATTCCGAACTCTCAATAATTGCCGGATATAATGAAGACCGCAAGGTTGCGAATATCACCTTCGAAAACCTGATTATTAACGGCAACCGTATATCTGATGATATGCCGGGAAAACCGAAGTGGTATAAAACCGGAGACATGGCGCGTATCTTTATCGGTGAGCACGTAGACAATGTGATATTTAAATAGACAATATAATCAAATGGGAAGATTGAGACTATCGAAGTTTTGGACTGTTTTTGCCATTGTGGCTGTTTTTTCACTTGATGTAGTCGCGGGCATCAAGCATCCCTCGTTGTTGTTTACTCCCGATAGGGTGTCGGCAGCAAAGAAAACTGTTAAGAACGACACTGCAATGCAGAAAGCGTGGGAATATATTCAGGGTGTTGCTGACAAAGAGGTGAGCGGCAAACCTAATATCATGAAATTGGAATATCCCGCATTGGCTTATCTTATGACGGGCGACCGCAAATATGCGGAGCCTTTGCGTGAGGTTTTGTTGCAGACTTCGAAAGTGAATAGCTGGGGAGACAGGGAGATGCTGGCACGTAAGCCAGCATGGCGCAGTGAATTGCAGATGGCTCACCGCTCATTTCAACTCGCAATGGCATATGATGCCATTTATGATCTTCTCACTCCGTCGGAACGTAAGCAGATAGCTGATGGTCTTTATCGCCTTTGTGTAGAACCGCTGCTTGGAGACTGGATTCTTGAGCCTACGCGAATCCATAGTCTCAACTCGATGGGGCATAATTGGTGGACCTCATGTGCCGGAATGGGCGGACTACTCGCGCTTGCGATCAGCAATGAATCGGAAGCGGCGCGTAAGGGGGCGGAGACTTTGGTAGAGGTGCTTCCTGAATGGTTTGAATTTGAAGGGGATGTTATCCAGCATAAGCCAAAGAGTTTCGACCGTGATGGAGGAATGTATGAAAGTATCAATTATGCGAGTTTCGGTTCTACGGAAGCTTTGCTTTTCCGGCTTGCATGGCTTAATTCTCATCCCGGCGACAAACTCGAGGATATTCCGCAGATGGGGAAACTCGCCCCGTTTTTCTGTCATGTCGCATATCCGCGCACCGGTCAGTTGCATAGTATCAATTTTGGTGACAGCCATAAGAATGTTACCGGAGAGAGCAGTATGCTCCTCGCTTATGCTATGGGTGAGAAATCGCCTGAGACTCTTTGGTATGTGAATCAGGTTGAACCGGGACAGCACCGCGAGGGTTTCCCTCGCACTTTCCCGATGGGGTTCCTTTATACTCCGGATCTCTCGGATGCTCCCGTTGTCCCTTCCTTGCCTACATCACATCTCTGGAAAGATTTCGGCTGGGCTACTATGCGTGATTCATGGAAGAAGGATGCGACCATGCTTGCCGTGAAGTCGGGAATGACTTGGAACCATTCGCATGCCGATGCCAATTCCTTCATCATTTTTCATAAAGGTGTGGATATCATAAAGGATGCCGGTAATTGCGGCTATGGCAAACCGGAATATCGCAACTATTTCTTCCAAAGTCCGGCACACAATGTTGTGCTTTTTAATGGAGAGGGGCAGAAGACTTATCAACAATATCACGGCACGATGTTACCGGGTTCTGTAAGCGGCTTGCTTGATGGTGGCAACATTAAATATGTGCTCGCAGACGGCACCGGTCCGATGAGTCATGCTTTCGACCGCAATTTCCGTCATTTTCTATGGGTCGACAATGTGATATATATAATAGATGATATACATTCTCATGAGCCGGGGCATTTTGAATGGCTATGGCATCCGGGAGGAGAAGCTACTAAGCGGGGATTCGATCTTAATGTCACCAATGGAGAATCTTCCGTAGCTGTGCGCCCGATCTATCCGCGTCCGCTCGCATATAGCAATTTCGTACATGACTATCCCGAAGATTTATATTGGGAGGTGAAAAAGGGTCCGAAAGAGGATCTCTCAGGTGAGGAGGAGTATTATTCATTCCATCTCCCCGATAACACGGATCGTGTGAAAGGGGTAACGGCAGTTATCCTTAAGGATACTCCGGATCAGAAGGAACTCCCCGAGATTGAGAGAAGGGAAGGAAAAGACTGGGTCGGAATGCGAGTGAGATATAAAGGTAAAGTGACTGATATTTATATCAATCAGCTTGCTGACGGACGCCTGATGCATCTCAACTCCTGGATAAACGCTGACGGATGGGATACTGATGCCTATATGCTTACCGTTAGCTATCCGGAGGGAGGCGATGCCGTGAATCCGCAAGAGGTGTTTATTGGTCATGGAAGTTCCTTGAAGAGAGACAAGGATGTTTATTTCTCTTCGCTCTCAAAACTGAATGTGATAGCCAAGAAGGATGGTGGAAAACTTGATCTGAATGTTGCCGGTCAGCCACGTGTAAACATGAAATACAAGGGGGCTCCGTCAAGTTTGACAGTGAATGGTAAAACCATTAAAATCAATAGAGAGGGTAATTTCATCAAAGTTAAATTTCACGAATAAACAAATCAAAAAAGGAATGAAATATAGTGTATTTGCTTCCGTTTGCCTCTCTTCGGTGTTGATGGCTAATGCTTCTGTCGGAACATTGAGTCTTAAGTCGCCGGATGGAAGAAACGAGGTGTGTTTTTCCAAAAACGGTAAAGAGCTTGTATATTCGGTGAAGACGGATGGTAAAGATGTTATCTTGCCTTCAAGAGCAGGACTTCAGCTTGACAACCGAGTGTGGGAGATGGCTCTTGGGAAACGCGACCTTGTGCAGCCGGAGTGCTGGATGGATATGCTTGAAGTTGATTCGGTTTCGTATGCAGAGCCGGTTGATTCCGTTTGGCATCCGTTATATGGAGAGCGTTCCACCGTGCGCGATCATTTCAATAGCGCGACGCTGCATATGAGTCGAAAAGACAAGAGCAAATATCGTCTTGATGTGCAGGTGCGTGCCTACGACGAAGGTATAGCGTTCCGCTATTTCTTCCCGGAGCATCCGGATGCAATATTCCATAAGGTGACGGAAGATCTTACGGATTATTCTTTCCCCGAAGGAGCAAATGCCTGGAGCGAGCAGTGGGCGCAGGCTACATTTGATGTCGGTCCTGTTGACAGTATCACCCATCCGGTGGAGCGGGCTTTGACACTCGAACTTCCTTCCGGGCAGTGGGTGGCTCTTCTTGATGCAGATACAGATGATTGGTGTCTAACGAAATACATGGCACGTAGAGACAAGCATTCTACACTCAGTTCTGTGATGTATTCTCCTGTTGACGTGGTGACATATGCCGCTACTCCGTGGAAGGTAATCATGACAGCGGATTCTCCGGCTGAATTATTGCAGAATAATGATATTGTGTTGAATCTTAATCCTTCCTCCAAAGGAGATTTTTCTTGGGTGAAGCCGGGTAAGATTATGCGCTCGAAGATCGATACGGAGGCAGGACTTGCCACTATTGATTTCTGTGCCGAACACAATATTGATTACATGCTCTATGACTGGCAATGGTATATGCCGTGCACAAGTCATGACGGGGATGCTACAAAGGTTGTTCCCCATGTTGATATGCAGAAAGTTATCGATTACGGAAAAGAGAAGGGTGTTGGAGTATGGCTCTATGTCAATCAGCACGCCCTCATGAAGCAGATGGATGAGCTGTTTCCCCTTCTTAAACAATGGGGTGTTGCCGGTGTCAAGTCAGGATTTGTGCAATATGCCTCTCATCGCTGGAGCATATGGCTACACGAGATGGTAGCAAAGGCTGCGAAAAACGGCTTGATGATGAATATTCATGATGAATACAGACCATCGGGATATTCACGCACTTATCCCAACCTGCTTACGCAAGAGGGTATTTGCGGCAATGAGGAGTTTCCCGATGCAACGCATAATACAACGCTTCCTTTCACCCGCATGATCAACGGGGCGGCAGACTATACCATCTGTTATTATGACAAGCGTTTGCGCAACACTCATGCACACCAGCTTGCCGCATCGCTGGTGTTTTACAGCCCGTTGCAGACAATTTTCTGGTATGATAATCCATCTCTCTATCAGGGAGAGAAGGAAATAAAATGGTTTGAAGACCTTGCTACCGTTTTTGATGACACAAAGATTCTTGCCGGTTATCCCGGAAAGGGGATAACCATGGCACGCCGTAAGGGTGATATATGGTGGGCGGCGGCATTGGCTAATAACGAAGGAGGGGAGGCAAAGTTTGAGCTGTCTCGTTTCCTTTCGCCCGATAAACGATATATGGCTGAGATATATAGCGATGCCAAAGGTGGCAAAGATGAAAGCCGCACCGGTGTGGAGATGGTAGTGAAGAAAGTGAAGGCTTCTGATACATTGAAGTTCAAGATCCCTCAAAAGGGTGGAGTGGCGATAAGATTTTACCCTGTTGATTGAGTATGGAGTGTCTTTTATCCGTATAATAGATTGTAAATTATTTAAGCAAGTGAATCATCACTTGTTAATGAAGCTGTTTAAACAGCTTCATTGGTAAAACAAGATTGTTTTAGGCATAGCAGGTGAAAATGAAAGAAAGGTTGATTATGGTAATTATGAGTTGCTCTTCTGTGATGATGGCTATCGCGGGGGAGCAACTTGTGTCAAATCCGCTGAATCTTGTTAAGTCAGGTCATTATGTGAATCCTGTGATTCATGCTGATTATTCGGACCCGGATGTGGTGGCTTCGCCCGATGGCAACACTTTTTATATGACGGCTTCAAGTTTCCAGTGTGTGCCGGGATTGCCGATATTGCGTTCCAATGATCTGGTCAATTGGACATTGGTTAACCATGCTCTGGATTCGGTTCCTCCCACAGATTATTATGGCAGCGGTATACCGCGACATGGCAAGGGGGTGTGGGCGCCATGTATAAAATATCATGACGGAGAATACTATATATATTGGGGAGACCCGGATTTCGGTATCTTCATGACAAAGACAAAAGATCCGGAGAAGAAGTGGAGCGCGCCTGTATTGGTAAGGGCGGGAAAAGGCTTGATTGATCCGTCCCCGTTTTGGGATAAAGACGGTAAGGCGTATCTTTCCAACGGATGGGCGGCTTCAAGATGCGGCTTCAACAGCATCTTGACAATAAGCGAAATGTCGGCTGACGGCACGTCGCTGATTTCCGCTCCACGGATAATATATGATGGCAATGATGGTGTCAACCATACTGTAGAAGGAACTAAGCTTTATCGACGCGGTGAATATTATTATCTTTTTGCTCCCGCAGGGGGTGTAAGGGATGGTTGGCAACTTGTGATGCGTTCGAAGAATATCCTGGGTCCGTATGAATCAAGGATTGTAATGGCGCAAGGAGAGACGGATATAAACGGACCTCATCAGGGGGCATGGGTTACGAATGCTGCAGGCGAAGATTGGTTCCTGCATTTTCAAGACAAAGGAGCGTTTGGCAGGGTTGTGCATCTTAACCCGATGGAATGGGTTGAAGATTGGCCGGTAATCGGTATTGATAAGGATAAGGATGGATGTGGCGAACCGGTAAGGAAGCATGCGCGCCCTAAAGTCTCAACGGAAGGAATGGGTGGTGTAAAGATGAATAATGATGAAGGAAGCAGCCTCTTCCAATGGCATTCTAATTATGACGATGTTTTCGGTTTTCCGATTCCGGATGGATTGATGCGTATTTATGGACATAAACTCAGTGAAGGATTTGTGAATTTCTGGGAAGTTCCCAATTTGTGGATGCAGAAGTTTCCTGCTGAGGAATTTTCATTTGTCGCGGATGTCGTGATTTCAGCTAAGGAGAACGCTGATGGAGTAAGTTCCGGAATAATAGTTATGGGATGGGATTACTGCCGCTTGGGACTTACAAAAAGAGGCGATTCGTTTGTCCTTCAACTTGTGGAATGTAAAGATGCCGAGCAAGGAGGCAAGGAGATGGTGAAAGATATTGCAAAGCTGTCTCCCGACAGGTGTTACAGTGCCGGTCTGTATGGCAATATGGAATGTGTCTTGAGGTTGAAGGTTTCTGTTGACAGCAAAGGCGAATGTCGTTTCTTTTATGAAACCGGGAACGGAGGATTCAAAAGCGTCCCGGGGGTGTTTAAGGCACGTGCGGGCAAGTGGATAGGTGCTAAAGTCGGCTTTTATAGCGTCACTCCGGCAGGATGTGACGAACGCGGATGGATTGATGTTAAAAAGGTTGAAACGAAATTACTTAACAGGCGAAACTGAAATGAATATATTCAATTGTATGTTGTTGGCTTGTGGCGTTGCCATTGGGTCGGTAATGTTGTCATGTTCGCAGACAGCAACCGCTGAATCGATAGATGTGGATTCCGCTTTTGGTTATTGCCATTCAAAAGTGTTGCGTTCTCTTGATCAGCTGAGTCGCGATTCCATTGATTATACCATGATGCCGCGAAATATCGAGGCGCAAGATTCCGTGTGGCATTGCCGCAAGGCTACTCCCGATGAATGGTGTGCGGGTTTTTGGCCCGGAGTATTGTGGTATGACTATGAGATTACGGGGGATGAAAAGATTCGCGAGCATGCCGAGCGATATACATCTTCCCTTGAATACCTTTCGCGCATTCCGGCATTTGACCATGACCTCGGATTCCTGGTTTTCTGCAGTTATGGTAACGGTTATCGTCTCACCGGTAATCCTAAATATAAAGATGTAATTCTGGCATCTGCCGACTCTTTGGCTACGTTATATAATCCGGAGGTGGGAACGATCCTTTCATGGCCGAGAAATATAGAAATGCTTGGTGGTCACAATACGATCATGGACAATATGATAAATCTCGAGATGCTTTTTTGGGCAGCCCGCAATGGCGGGGATAAACGGCTTTATGATATTGCTGTCAAGCATGCCGAGACTACAATGGAGCATCAGTTCCGTCCAGACGGTACATGCTATCACGTAGCCGTATATGATCAGGACAATGGTGATTTCCTCCGTTGCATGACGCATCAGGGATATGCCGACAATAGCACATGGGCACGCGGACAGGCATGGGCGATATATGGCTACACGATGGTTTATCGTGAAACGCAGGATAAGAAATTTCTTGATTTTGCATGTAAGGTAACGGACGCATATCTCAAGCGCCTTCCGGAAGACTATGTGCCATATTGGGATTTTGATGACCCCGCGATTCCTAACGCACCAAGAGACGCTTCAGCTGCAAGTGTCGTTGCCTCGGCTCTTTTAGAGCTTCAGGGATATTGTCCTGCCGATAAAGGTGAGGTTTATAAAGAGAAAGCGGTTAGGATGCTTGCATCTCTCTCCGGTGACAACTATCGCTCTGCCGAGCATCGGTGTTCTTTCCTCGACCATTCAACAGGTCATCATCCCGCAGGCTCTGAAATCGACGCTTCCATCATCTACGCCGACTACTATTACCTTGAGGCGCTCCAACGCCTTTCCAAACTCTGATCCCACACAACGATCACGATCTTCTAAATTTCGTTTTACCAGCCAACTTCAAGCCACTCCCGCGTATAAAAAGCTCCAACCATTCACAACCACGTTACAACCTCCTTTATATCTAACGTCAATCAGTTTTATGTATTT
>CAMYSW010000086.1:0-8934 GCA_947297425.1 uncultured Porphyromonadaceae bacterium | reverse complement strand
CTCCAGATCCTATCACGACGCACTAAGAACAATCCGATGCTGGTCGGTGAACCCGGAACCGGAAAGACGGCTATAGCAGAAGGACTTGCCATGCGGGTGGTTCGTGGAGATGTGCCGGAGAATCTGAAATCAAAACAGATATATTCCCTCGACATGGGAGCGCTTGTCGCCGGTGCAAAATATAAGGGTGAATTTGAGGAACGCCTGAAAGCAATCGTAAACGAGGTGACCCAAAGTGACGGTGAGATTATTCTTTTCATTGACGAGATACACACTCTTGTCGGTGCCGGAAAAGGGGAAGGGGCAATGGATGCTGCAAACATCCTTAAACCCGCCCTCGCCAGGGGGGAACTCAGATCAATCGGCGCGACCACACTTGACGAATATCAAAAATATTTTGAAAAAGACAAGGCTCTTGAAAGGCGTTTCCAGAAAGTGATGGTGGATGAGCCGGATGAAATGTCTGCGATCTCAATTCTCCGTGGTCTTAAGGAGCGATACGAGAATCACCACAAGGTCCGCATAATGGATGAGGCAATCATTGCAGCAGTCCAACTCAGCGTGCGTTATATCACCGACAGGTTCCTTCCAGACAAAGCCATAGACCTGATTGATGAAGCTGCATCCAAGCTGCGTCTCGAAATGGATTCCCAGCCACAGGCTTTGGACGAAGCTTCAAGGAAAATAAAGCAGTTGGAGATTGAACGCGAAGCTATAAAACGGGAAAACGACACTTACAAGTTGAAAGAGATAGATGAGGATCTCGCCAACCTGCGTGACACTGAAAAATCGCTTCGTGCAAAATGGAAAGCTGAGAAAAATGAGATTAACAAGATTCAGCAAAACAAGATCGACATAGAGCAGCTTAATTATGAAGCCGAACGCGCAGAGCGTGAAGGCAATTATGCAAAAGTGGCTGAAATCCGTTATTCACTCATCAAGCAAAAGGAAGATGAAAATAAGGAAATCCAGATAAAGCTTAAGGAACTGCAGGGAGAAGGAGCCATGATCAAAGAGGAAGTGGATGCCGAAGACATAGCAGAAGTCGTGAGCAGATGGACAGGGATTCCCGTAAAGAAGATGGCTCAAAGTGAAAAGGAAAAACTCTTGCACCTTGAAGAGGAGCTGCATAAACGCGTAATCGGACAAGAAGACGCAATCCGTGCCGTCTCCGATGCGGTGCGCCGCTCCCGTGCCGGACTTAACGACCCAAAACGCCCTATCGGTTCATTCATATTCCTCGGCACAACGGGTGTGGGCAAAACCGAGCTTGCAAAAGCATTGGCAGAATATCTTTTTGATGACGAAGACATGATGACTCGTATCGATATGTCGGAATATATGGAGAAGCACTCTGTTTCAAGGCTTGTGGGGGCGCCTCCGGGATATGTGGGATATGAAGAGGGAGGACAGCTCACAGAGGCAGTGCGCCGCAAACCCTACAGTGTCGTGCTCTTTGACGAGATAGAGAAAGCCAACCCTGATGTTTTCAACATCCTGCTGCAGGTGCTTGATGACGGAAGACTCACAGACAACAAAGGCCGTTTCATTAATTTCAAGAATACTATTATAATCATGACTTCCAATATGGGGTCAAATATAATACGCCAGAACTTCCAGGGATTCGCAGATAAAAAAGAAGACAAGAAGGAGGAAATAATTGCCACCACGAAACAGGATGTGATGGATCGGCTAAAACAGATAATCCGTCCGGAGTTTCTCAACCGTATCGATGAAACTGTAATGTTCACTCCGCTTGATAAGAAAGAGATACTTCAAATCGTAAGCCTTCAGGTTGCAAGCATCAAAAAAATGCTTACCGTTAACGGAGTTGTGCTCAATGTAACCGACCAAGCTCTTGAACTCCTCGCCGAAGATGGATATGATCCGGAGTTTGGAGCCAGACCGGTGAAGCGGACGATACAAAGGATGGTGCTCAACCAGCTTTCAAAAGACATTCTCGCCCAGAAAGTTGACCGGGAGCATCCGATTGTAATTGACAGGGATGGTGACAATCTCATATTCAGCAATAAATGACAAACGACTCGCTTTCATTGACGAACTTGTTGAATGCAAGAACCTAATAGGAGGCAAATACGTTTAATAATAAACTGTTTATAAGAAACTGTTTAAAAAATAAAATTTATTAGTATTATGGAAAAATTTGAAGATATCATAAAATCAGAGAAACCTGTACTGGTTGACTTTTTTGCCACATGGTGCGGACCATGCAAGATGATGCATCCCGTGCTTGAAGAGTTGCATGCCAAGATTGGAGAAAAGGCAAGGATAATAAAGATTGATATAGATAATAACCAAGAACTTGCATCTATATACAATGTAAGGTCCGTACCAACATTTTTAATATTCCTTAATGGAGAAATAAAATGGCGTGGCGTTGGTGTTCAACCCATTGAGACACTGGAGCAAGAGTTGCAAAAATACTATTGAATAGACCGGAACCTTAAAAAAATAAATCAAAAGAGGCATCACATAAGGGGTGCCTCTCCGTTTTAATAACGAAGCTATTTAAAACCTCATGAAAAAATTATCAACCATATTAATATCATTTCTCATTTTAGCTTTCGCTTCAAACGCTTTCGCCAAGGGATTTAAAGATGAGAACCTACACTATGTGATAACTTATAAATGGGGGCTTATCCATAAGGATGCGGGAGACGCAACCCTATCCCTCCGCAATAATGGACCAAACTATGAAATTATAATGGCTGCCAAGACAAAACCTTGGGCAGACAGGTTCTATCAAGTGCGCGACACCCTACTCGGTTCGATCAGAATCAGAGATATGAAGCCGTTGTCTTATACAAAAATAGCACATGAAAAAGGGAAATATGGAAAAGATGTGATCACATATACGTATTCAGAAAAAAAGGTTTCGGGGTATTGCAAAAGATACAAGAAAAACAAGGATGGCATCATTTCCCAATCTGAAAAAAAGCTACATGCTTCTGGACCCGTTTATGACATGCTGTCCGTGTTCTATTACCTGAGGCTTATCAATTATGGAGAACTTCAAAAAGGGAAAGCTATCCGTGCAACCGTATTCTCCGGATCGAAAGCTGAGACAATAACTATTAAATCATTAGGGAAAGAAATCATAAAACTGCGTGACAATTCCAAAAAGGAGGCATATCATATCCAATTTAACTTCACAACCGGGGGCAAGAATAAATCGAGTGACGACATAGACACTTGGATTTCCACCGACTCGCAACATATTCCCCTATATCTTGTAGGACAGCTTCCTGTAGGTCAAGTAAGGGTATATTTCACCGGTAGTTAAAAGTCGGAGCACCGACAGTTCAGCGATTTCATGAAGATTATTAATATTTTTTGTTTAATTTGAATCAAACTTTTATTATCTTTGCATAAGTAAGCCTTAGCTTACTCATAACCTAAATCAATACGTAAACATGAACACAAACATTACATTGTGCCCCAATCGCGTGGTGCAATATCTGGAGAAAATGCCAGAAGAATTTCGAAAAGCTGACATTATACGTTTCATCAAGGAGAATGAAATAAAAATGGTGAATTTCATGTATCCCGCTGATGACAACAGATTGAAAACCCTTAATTTCGTAATAAATTCGGAAGAATATCTCGATTCCATCCTCACATTCGGAGAGCGGGTGGACGGCTCAAGCCTTTTCCCCTTCATTGAAGCCGGCAACAGTGACCTTTACGTGATCCCTCGCTATTCCACAGCTTTCGTTGATCCGTTTGCAGAAGTTCCGACCCTGACAATGCTGGCATCTTTCTTCGATAAAGAAGGAAATCCATTGAAATCTTCTCCCGAATATACGTTACAGAAAGCTTGCCGTTCATTTAATGAAATAACCGGCATGGATTTCTACGCTATGGGGGAACTTGAATATTACGTGATCGCAGACGACACTTCGCTTTTCGAGGCTACAGACCAGAAAGGTTATCACGAATCTGCACCTTTCGCGAAATTCAACGATTTCAGGATGGAATGCATGTCACTTATAGCCCAGGTCGGAGGACAAATAAAATATGGTCATAACGAAGTCGGGAATTTTACAATCGACGGCAAGATATTTGAGCAGAATGAAATAGAGTTCCTTCCCATACCGGCAAGATTCGCGGCAGATAACCTGATGCTTGCAAAGTGGATAATACGCACTCTTGCAATGAAAAAGGGATATGATGTGACATTCGCTCCAAAAATCACAGAGGGTAAAGCAGGCAGCGGATTGCATATTCATTTCAAGGTAATGAAAGATGGCAAGAACATGATGATCGAAGATGGCAAATTGAGCGATATCGCTAAAAAGGCTATCGTCGGAATACTTGAAAATGCCGATGCTATAACAGCCATGGGCAATAAGGTTCCTACAAGCTATTTCCGTCTCGTTCCTCATCAGGAAGCACCCACTTCAATTTGCTGGGGAGACCGCAACCGTTCAGTCCTTGTTCGCGTCCCATTAGGTTGGACCGGAGAAAACGATATGTGTTCTCAAGCAAATCCGCTTGAAGAGCCATCCACAACAAATCCCGAAAAACAGACAGCGGAGCTCCGGAGTGCAGACTGTTCAGCAGACGTCTATCAACTCATCGCAGCTATGGTTGTAGCCGCCCGCGAAGGATTCGAAATGGAAAACGCGCTTGAAAGAGCTGAAGAGCTTTATGTAAGCGTCAATATCCATTCCGATGAAAATAAAGCTAAACTTGCGGCACTTAAAGGACTTCCTGACAGCTGCACGGCATCTGCCGAAAAACTTGCCGAAAAACGTGGTGTATTTGAGAAGTATGGTGTATTCTCACCCGAAATGATTTCGGGTATCATCAAGAAACTTGATTCATTCAAAGACTCATCTCTCCGCAAGGAGATAGCCGGCAACCGGAAGGCAATGCTTGATCTCGTCAAGAAGTATTGGCACTGCGGATAAACACAGATTTATGATTACAGGAGAGGAGAGAATAAGATATGCCAGAATGATAGCGATCCCCGAAATAGGAACTGCCGGGATCGAGTCATTAAAGAAAGCACATGTGTTCATAACCGGCTGCGGTGCACTCGGCTCCGTAACGGCAATGTATCTTGCCGGTGCCGGAATAGGCAAAATAAGCATAGCTGACTTTGACACTATCGATATCTCGAATCTTCAACGGCAACTATTCTATTCCACAACAGAAACCGGAGAATCGAAAGCGGAAACTTTAGCAACCCGCATGAGATTGCTTAACCCCGGCTGTGAAGTAGAATGCCATAACGTAATCATAACCGAATCATCAGCTCTTGAACTATATTCTGAATGCGACTTCATCGTAGACGCAACAGACAATCCCAGCTCCAAGTTCATGACAGACAAGATCTGTCATGAACTTGGCAAGCCTTGTTGCATAGGAGGCGTAGCCGGATTTTCAGGACAGGTGATGAGTTGGGCACGTGGTCATGTGCGATATTCACAGATATTTTATCCTGAGGGCGTAGAAACCGGAATCATGCCATGTTCAATATCCGGTGTGCTCGGTCCCGCCGCCGGAATAATAGCTTGTTGTCAGGCTTCAGAAACAATAAAGCACCTCACCGGAACCGGCGAGATGCTTTACGACAAAATTTTCACTATCGACTTGCTTACGATGCAGAGCCATTTGATTGAGGTTGGATAATACCCTGATCAAAATGGACATCCAATTGAGGAAACGGGAATGAAAAACCATGTTTGGGAAGTTCCGTGAAAAACCTCTCGTTCATCTCAAAATAAACACCCCAGTAATTTGAAGAGTGAGTCCATGCCCTGACCACAAGATTTATGCTGCTGTCTGCCATTTCATTCAATCCTACAAAAGGCTGACGCTCTATTTTCACTGGTATTGCGGCATTCATTTCTACATCTTCTGTCAGGGTCTGGTGAATCACCTCTTTACGCTTTTTCAAATGCGGCTTGATACCACCCCACCATCGTTTCTTCTTCACTTCTTCATTTCCACCATTCAATTCAGGATGAAGCGCATTCTCCTTTTCTTGAGCTAACTCTTCACGATATTGAATGTCATCTTCGATATATCTTTTCACTATCCTGGAATCCTCATTTATCATTCCAAGGATCGTAGATTTTGCAGCAGCAAGATCAGTGTCATAAGATAAACTGATTGTCCAGTCTACACGCCGATAACTTTCAAGCGAAAAATTATTAATCGAACCGGTTGAAAGACCGCCGTTAGGTATTATAATAGCCTTATTGTCAACCGTGTTTATAACAGTATGAAACAATTGAATCGATTTCACTGTTCCTGCATATCCCTGGGCTTCTATATAGTCTCCGACTTTGTATGGCTTCAACAGGAGTATAAGGACTCCACCTGCAAAATTCTGCAGTGTCCCGCTCAATGCCATACCTATAGCAACACCGGCTGATGCAAAAACGGCAAGAAAACTGCTGGTCTCTATCCCAAGAATACCGACAATCGTAATTATCAATATAAAATAGAGAACCATTTTTATGAGTGACAACACGAAAGTGGTAAGGGATGCATCCATCTTACGCTTGGTCATCACTGTCAAAGTCATCTTATAAAGTTTACGGATAATGAAGCGCCCAACGTAGAACACGAGGATAGCTATCAACAATTTAAAACCGAAACTTACTAAGCCGTTAGCAACCTTCTCAATCGCGTCATCAAAACTTAAACCTTTCAATTCATTAAAAGCCTTGGCACCGTCAGGCAATCCTGCAGCAACAGGCGTCTCTGTCTGTATCATTCTTTATGACTATATTAAATAAACTTATAAGTAAGTAATAAAAATTAATCGATATTTGTAAGTAATGAAATCTTGCACTATAAAATTTGTTCTTTTTGGCTGTTTTTACCTTGTAATTCAGTCGCATATGCCTATATGCTCCTTCATTACGCAGCAAAAACATCTCAAAAATAACGGCGTTTTATATGTGCATTAATTTCTCTTACTTACTTAATTTACTCCGCTTCAATCCCTCCCCAAATCCTCTTGTACCAATCCAGTTTTCTGTAATATCCATCCCTCGGTGAATCCACATCTAAGAAATTATGCACACTCACCCCCGAAAAATTATTCTTATTAATAGGTCTTCCGGAAAAATCGGTATCGGAAGCAGCTGAATATATTACAAATTTAGAAATCGCTGTGTTCAAATCCTTCAATATTCCATCGGCATCAGCTACTGATGAAAATGATGAACGATTCGCATTCACATATTCACGATAATATTGACCGAAATCATAATATGGAGTGTTCTTTAATCGGGAATAATTCTGCAAATTTGAAACAGAAGGCCGCTCTTCGCCGGAAAATACAATATTCCTGACAGCATCTGCAACACTCTCTATACTACTCATGTCCATTACAGCTATAGTCACCGGATCGGGATAATTCTTACCTACATAATATTCATACATTGCGCGCGCAGCACCTACCCTATCCGGCATATTCCCTAAAATCTTAGGCAGGACGAGGTTATATGGCAAACCCTCAGCCATAATCTCAGTGGGATATGCTACATATATATCACACTTATCCTTCAGCTGGTAAGCAACTTCAATCGAAGACATGTAGCAACAGTCAAACCAAATCATATCAAACTTCCCGTCAGGTATTGCGGCTGCCAATTCATCTAAATCTATATAATCAGTTTTGATTTTAATATCGTCTTCATATATGTACTCCCCTCCGAATCCGTAAAGTTCCGGAATTGTGGCAGAAGTGACTCTTTCCACCCTATCTGAATATTTATTGGGATTTACCCAACCTAAGCCATGTCCCCAGAAGAAAAGATTGGATTCAACATCAGGATAGAAAGCAAGCGCATCGCCGAGCACTTCCGACACTCTTTCCTTTTCTATTGAAAAGATAGATTTGTCATAACGTTTCAACAACGAAAATTCCAGATCCTCTCCATTTTTCCGTACTTCAAACAATCCCGGTCCATCAGAGGTGAATTTATATACAAGAAGTTTATACACATCAGGATCTATATTCCTCATTGCCATAAGCATCTGATCCTCATTGACAGCAAGATCATATGACAGGTTATTCCTGTTAACGGCATATACCAATGTCATCTGCTTAACCTCTTTGGGACCGGCAGGAACAGGATCTTGATTATCGCGACAACCTGTCAGGATTAAAGAAAAGACTAACGCTAATATATATATATATTTCATAATGCGAGGGGTTAAGATATTAGAAGTTATTTTTAAACAACTTCTTAAACGCCTTCAAAGCTGATATGGGCTGTAAAGATCATGAACCCGCCTTAACATCAATTAATGAAGTCGTTGTTTTGTTTTACAAAATTAATATCTAAAATTCAATTTATTAAGCAAGCGAATGATTTTTTGCTTTTTTAGTATAATTTTCACTTAATTAAATTGTGATTTTAACATTTTATGTTAATTTTGCACTTATATGTTAATAACTAAGGGTAGCAAGTAATTGCAACCGGGAAAGCATGTGTGTTTAATTCCAAACACAGACTAAAACCACAAGCGTTATTTTTTGTTAATAAAGTATGAAAAAATCTGTAATCTGGCTTTTAACCATAATAATGGCACTCACGTTCGGTGTTCTACTATATTTTCAGATCATGTATCTTGAGAATATGGTAAAGATGCGAGATGAGCAATTTTCGGAGGGGGTGATGCGATCGCTATATTCCACTTCGGAATTTCTCGAACGTGAGGAAACATTACATTTTCTTGAAAAGGACGTGAACATAATCGAGTCAAGTTTCTACCACGATTATACCAACACGCCGCATATGGAGACTTCAAAAATTGAGCCGGCAGCACGCATTTTCCCTCCTGCCAATCAGAACGTGGCGGAGAGATATCGCAATTTGCAAGAAGTCATACGCAGCCAATACCTATACCAGAAAGGTCTGCTCAATGAGGTTATCCTGTCCATTC
>CAMYSW010000085.1:0-8935 GCA_947297425.1 uncultured Porphyromonadaceae bacterium | reverse complement strand
ACATAATGAAGATGTCGAATAATATTGCGTTGTAGGTCAGATGTATTTATTTGCGATAAATTATTCAATTCTCCAAAAGAAAAATTATTTTCTAAAAGAGACATATAATACAAACTATCAATCCCTTTGCCAATCCAAATGACTTCATCGGTTTGTTCTTGCTGCATTAGGACATCTAATAACTCAGGATCTTCTATTGGTAAACTATAATCGTTTCCATTAACATCTTTAAATTCAGATGTTTTGAACCTTCCCGATTGAATATTTTCTGGTTTTACAAATGTGTAATCCGCTCTTAGATGCATAGACAATAAAAAATTCCCTGGATTACGTTCAAGTACAGACTTGGAAATAAGCATCTTAGCAAGTATCATTGCTATATGATTGTCATGAGAATAGTCCAAAATATTTCGGGTTGACTCCAATCGGACCATTAATTCCCTCAAATGAAGATTCTCATTCTTGCCGTCGAATATGTCAAGCATAAGGGCGTTCCTTTCTGGATTTACAACGCCTCTGAAAGCATTAATATAAGGATTCAATCTTGAAAGATTTGCCTTTGGAAAATTCAACTTAACCATGAATATCAGTGAAAGCCATGGCATAGCGGCATGATCAAGATGTTTATATATAATTTCCCTATTTTCGTCCAAAAAGTCTGCAATATCCTCCAAAACCTTAATCTGTTTATCATAAAATACTAAGGATAAATATGTATGATAAAATGCATTAATATCATAAGGCAATGGATTCATTGTATCAAATATTACAACTACAGAATTTAGCAACTTAGTATTGTAAAAATTGATTCCACGTGCTACTTTTAATACTTGCCATAATATTTCGAATGAGATTTTATATGTAATGCTGACAGACGGATCTCCCAATCTTTTAAGAGCTATTTCAAGATAAAGTAAACCGGCCGTAGGGTTATTCAGTATAGTATATGCTCGTGAAGCACATAAGTAAGCTTCTAATTGCATTCCTTCCTGATGACCAATTACAAGAATTGTTTCTGCCATATCCCTAGTGTTCTGCGCTTCCTGTGTCGTAGCTAATTTATCAATCAAATTGTTGGCAAAGTAAAATAAATACTTCATTTGATTGTCTTTCTTGCAGATGGCATAAAGAAGTGCTAAATATAATTGATGAGCCTCAATATTCTCTTTCTTCCATTGAGTATCAACTCCATAATATTGGATAGAATCAATAATGAAGCTAGCAAGTTGTCTTCTTTGATTAAAAGTAATTGCATCTGCTGCTATCATATTAGGTATAGTAATATGAAAAGTTCCCTTATAATGTGGTAGGATAATATCGAGTATATTTTTTATATCACCATCAGTCCATTCAATATCGATATACTCATTTGTCTCATCAGATGATCTTATAAACTTTTTACTTAAATCCTGAACTTGATTAAGCACGTGAGCCATCATTATATAAGTGGCTGGATAATGTACTCTTTCTAATTCCGACACAGTATATTGAACAACTTCTCTACTTTGTTCATAATCCTGAAGTATTTGAGGAATTAACTTATCGAATAAATCCTTAATATGGGTTTCAACAATGTGTATATCTTGTCCTATACAAGAGTCAATAATTGATTTAATATCCTTGATATTCATGTTATTAAATCGGATTAAAATCAAAACAAATTATTTAAAGTGACTTCATTTTGAGCGATAGAAGAATGTGTATTTTGCTTGAGACCGTAAGGTGTTACCAACGTGATATGAACAGCCTTTTTGGTTTGAGTTGCATCAATGAAGTTACCGCGACGGCGGCGGAGTTTCATTTCTTCGTCTTCCGTTATCGCATACTCTTGTGCAGAGAATTTCATTTCGCACAGATTTATTACCCCATCATTGCGGTCAATTAGAAGGTCTATCTGAGTTTTGTCAATTCCTTTACCCTCATCAGCTTCTGTCCTCCAGCTATAGACATTTGACAGCACGCCGGATATGCCGAGAGCTTCCTTTATCTGAGAAATGTGCTGAAGGCAAACACGTTCAAAAGCGAGTCCACTCCATGCTCGATGTAAGGGGCTTCCG
The DNA here is from genome assembly GCA_947297425.1 of uncultured Porphyromonadaceae bacterium. Classification (GTDB taxonomy): domain Bacteria; phylum Bacteroidota; class Bacteroidia; order Bacteroidales; family Muribaculaceae; genus Lepagella. The sequence continues at coordinate 6,878 of CAMYSW010000085.1, read as the reverse complement.
ATGTTGTTTGTCCAGAAATGGGAGTCGTTGTTTTTATTTCCTTTAATGTATTGGAAATAAAACAGTGTAAAGTTATCGATAAGCTGATACAATGCATCTTTGGAGTGCTTTCCAATACAATTATATTTCCTTATGAAGCCACACCATTCAAGTTCATTAAGATATCGAGTCAAGTCCCCACTCGTTTTAATTCCGCTGTCATGGACAATTTCATCGCGTGTGAGTCCTTTGTTCTTTTTGGCTAACGTTGTAACTACCTGCATATATGGCTCAGGATTATTAAACAATGATGAATATAATTGCTCATACTCATGTGACAGACCTTCCGTATCCTCACTAAAGAACAGCGAATCGATATTCTGAGCCATGCTTATTTCTCGTTTAAGCAAACTCCAGTAAAATGGAATCCCACCCATTATCATATAATTCTCCACCATCTGATAACGGCTAAGCCCCAATTTATTCGCCTCAGAATACTGTTCACATTCCGAAAGCGTAAAAGGATGAAGTAGAATTTTATTGGTCAGACGATTATGGAGACCTCCATGATTGTTAATGAGTTTGTTGACAATCCAAGATGTTGCAGAACCGCAAGCAATAAGAAGTATGTCTTTTCTTGCCGAAGCCCAGCTGTTCCAGAAATGCTCCAACCCGGATATGAAATTAGAGCGCGGAGTGTCCATCCACGGTAGTTCGTCGAAGAAAACGATCTTTTTCCCTTCTGGTAATGAGCCAAGCCATTCCTCCAACGCAAAAAAAGCCTCATACCAATTTTTGAATTGAGAATACTTTCTTCCTGATGCATTTTGGAGAGACGCTCGGAAACTGAGGAGCTGATCCTTCATTTTACCACGAGCCAATCCTGTGTGCTGGAAAGTAAATGAGTAGTTGAATGTCTCCCTAATAAGGAAAGTCTTACCTACACGCCTACGTCCATATACCGCCACAAATTTTGAATACTCGGCATTTGCAGCGTCTAATAGTTCTTTTTGCTCTGATTTTCTTCCTATTATCATAAGGATACATCATATTTTCACATACAAAGGTAATAAAATATTTTGAGAAAACCTCGCTATAATCCCCCAAAAGTGGGTTAAATGACATAGATTTGGGGGATTATAAGCAATATTTGGGATACTTTACAGACCATTCTCACGGACATTTCGCGGAAAAGAACGGAACCGGAACGGACATTCACGGACATTACCCGAAATAATTTGGAGAATACATCAAGGTGATGTTATCTTTGCCTGGCAGTTGAGCGAATTGCTATCGCTATATCGGTTGTATATGTCGATATATTTGTACAATCTCGTGCTATAACCGATGGAAAATATTTGGTGGGATTGAGAATTGCGACTTATCTTTGCCACTGAAAAGAAGATTTGGCGCGGATTGCCATTACGCACGTAAATGCACTATTTTGGGATAAAGATGAATTATTCCGCCAAGTCGTGAACTTTTCTGAATAATGCTTTGTTGGGAAAATTATAGTGGCATATTTTTCGACCATAGTGGAGTGTCAGATTGCTCTGCCGTGACGGTTGCGCCCTTATTACACCGCATATATACCTCTCAGTCCAAGAGAGGACTGGACAATGATTCGATTCATAAGGATCGAACCACCTATTGCACAATTCCGAAGGAATCGCTGAACACTATTGAAATCAACTCAATGTGAAGCAAAAGTGCGTGCTTGGCTTCGCAACCGGCTTAGCGACTTATGCGAAACTTATAGGAGTGGGGGTACAACCATAACGCTTGCACCGATGCTGGTATCAATGTTCAAGCGTGACACTTGTGGCAACTATTGACACATCTACATCGTACACACAATAGCTGACAAGATTGACCACACCGGTGGGAATCTGTGCTGATTTGGAGTTATGAAAAATTTTTCGTAACTTTAAGTAACGCTCGAAGGCAGGGCGAACCGTCAGACACGTTCAACTTATATAGGCCGGATTGGAACGATGATTTTTGACGGAGCGATGCCTGATAGTGTTGCAGACATACTTACAAGACCGGATGGTACATCCGAGACAGCCTGAAATTGGCGGCAAGACTCGCCAGTCCGCAAACAATCCGCCGTAAGGAAGCGACATATAGCGGATAATGAAGTAGAAAGGGGCTGTAAAACATTGACATACCGACACTCTGTGCGCGCATACACAACGCGACAGGTGGCTGTTTTGAAGAGCCGAGACACCGCTTTTAATTGGATTTTTGTGGTGGGCGTAAGGTCTATGGCGAATCATGACAGCAAGCCTAATCCGTTGGCATAAGAAGTAACAGAAAGAGCAGCACGGCACACGGTATAAATCCTTTGAACATCAGGAGGTGTGTTCCGCGTGGTTGCGGGGCCACACTCGGCGCAAGCATCCGCCCTTACAGGCGGAAAGCCATCGCTATTGCCTGATTCACGGCAATGGCGTATGGGGAGAACTGCGCCCATTTGCTGACTCTGGCCGGGTTGGCAACAATGCTCGTCGGCTTCAACGAAAGAAGCTGTCAGCAACCCTTATGTCCCAAAAGGACCGTTGCCATGCCTCGTAACTGTCGCCGGAGGTCTGGCAGCGTGATGTTTCGGCGATGCAAACTTTAATTCAGATTTCGATGAACCTGTATAGTTTACTTCAATCAACCCAAAACTCTCCCGATGCCCCGTGCATCAACATCTCGGTGTCACTCGCCGACCTCCACCAGCTTGTGGTGGACACGATTGACGCCACCCGCGATCGCCTTCTTCCGATTTTCTTGAAATCCGAGGAAGACCGTCTGCTCTCCAAGAAGGAGGTATGTGCCAAACTGGGCATTAAGGAAACCTCCGTATGGAATCTCACCCAGAAAGGGCTGCTCACACCTGTCAAGGTAAATGGCAGCACGCGCTACCGACAAAGTGAGGTGAACGCCATTATCGAATCTCGTAACAATGACTGAGCCGATGAAAGAAACTGAAACACAAACCGCCTCAGTCGCCGAACCCGAAGACCGCTTTGAGTGCATCGGCACGACCTACTACAAAATGGTGAGCCGCCCCAACGCAACCGGAGAACTTATAGAGTGCCGCATACCGTGGACAATCGAGGCTATCCGTCAGGACTACGGCAAGGATTTTGTGGCGGGTATCCCCAAGTATGACGGGTTCTGCTGTGTGCCGGCTCATTCCTCAACAAATATGCCGCCATCAGTCACACTCCCGGAGAAGGTGATTTCCCGACAATCCGCACCCTTGTGACCCACATCTTCGGTGACCAATCCGACCTCGGCATGGACTATATGCAACTGCTGTATCTACGACCGACGCAGAAATTACCTATTCTGCTGCTGGTGTCGGAGGAACGCAACACCGGCAAATCAACATTCCTGAATTTCCTCAAAGCCATATTCGAGGGCAACGCGACATTCAACACCAACGAGAATTTCCGCAGCCAGTTCAATGACGACTGGAACGGCAAGCTGATTATCCTCGTTGACGAGGTTCTGCTCAACAAGCGTGAGGATTCTGAACGGTTGAAGAATCTCTCCACCACTTACAACTACAAGGTCGAGGCGAAAGGACGCGACCGCGAGGAAGTGAGTTTCTTCGCCAAGTTCGTGCTATGCTCCAACAACGAACATCTGCCTGTAATAATCGACCCCGGTGAAACACGCTACTGGGTCAGAAAGGTGGAACGGCTCACGATTGACGACACCAACTTTCTCGCCAAGGCAAAAGAGGAAATCCCGGCATTCCTACATTTTCTCTATGACCGTCAGCTATCGACTGCCGAGGAAAGCCGGATGTGGTTTGCGCCGGAACTGATCGCCACCGATGCCCTGCGGAAGATAGTCCGAGCAAACCGCAACCGCCTTGAAATTGACATGGCGGAGTTGCTCATGGAGATAATGACGGTGCAGAACGTGTCGGAAATATCATTCTGCATAAACGACATTGCCGCCATACTCGAATACAACCGTGTCAAGGCTGACCGCAGCCAGATACGCCGTGTCGTGCAGGAGTGTTGGAAACTTGCTCCGGCAAGCAACTCACTCTCATATACCACCCATCAAATCGGCATATCCACCTCCGGCACGAACTATGTCGAAGCCCGCAAGGTCGGGCGGTTCTACACCGTGACCCGTCAGATGTTGGAAACGCTCTGATTTATTCTGATAATTTTGATGAACTGATGAAAAGAAGAATATGATGTTGAGTGTCAGCACTGTTTTCTCTCATTGTTTTTTCATCGCCTATAAAGATGTGATGAAAGGCACCGAGAAAAAAAAGAATCTATCCGATTTTTCTTTTATCGCAGCCAAAATCTTTGATGAAACAATGATAATAGGATAATACATTGATACATGGCTAATTATTCTTCTTTTCATCGAAACATCATAATCAACATACTCTTTCAGTCGTCCGGCAAAATGCAGGGCGATATAATCTCAAAATTACGAATTATGACAAAAATTTCATACACCGAATCCAAGCCGCATGAGAAAAAATATGTTGTGGCATGGAATCCTTTGATAACTGAACCGCCATTTCCGGGGATGCACCTTGACATAGGGCTGTGCCGCTGGATTCCTGATGACATCGAAGATTTTGCAGCCAAGTATGGAGCAGAGTTTGACGAAGTAGTGTCCAAGTATAAAATTGATTCAGGAACACAAAAAAGCAAATCTCCCAAGAAAAGAAATCAAAGACAGATTTCGGTGCAATCGGAACCCCGGTGTACCACTGCACCAAGTAAACCGACACAACCGAAAGAGTCAAAGGCGGCAACAGCCACGGAACATAAGCCTTTTGCGTTGGATAATCCAATCGCAAAAGAGGCGGATGAAATTCCGGTGTCAGACCCGGTAACCGAAACATCGGTTACAGAAACGCACTCCCAATCCATGCCCGATTTTTCCGAGCATCCGACCGTGGAACAATCAAAGAAATCACGGATCAGTGCCAAGAAGGTGGATGCCGACTTTGATGAACTATGCCGTGGGGTTATCCATCCGGCAAGCCTCGGCGAGAAGAAGCCTGTGTTTCTTCCGCTGGCTCTCCGTGACAGGCTCGACGACATCGCCCGCCTGAGCGGTGACCGCCGGGTGTCGGCTTCCCATATTGTAATCAACATCGTAAGCAAATGGATTGATGATAACCGCGACACCCTGAACCGCAAAATTTCCAACAAGGATTTTAGCATCTAAACCAATGGTTTTGCCGTGGCAGAGCCACGGATACCCGGAATGATAATGGAGGGTAGAGCGAGGTTAGATTTTTGTGACACAAAAATCGTCGCACCCCAGTTGCTCCCCTCGCCACCCTCCGTTGCACCGGGTGGAACGGTACACCAGTGTACCGCAATCCATTTAAGCCCTACATTCCCAACCCTTTAATCCCCCTCAAATGAACATCAAGAATACCACCCGAAAATCAAATCTCAAACGTAGCAGCCGCAACGGTCGCCCCTCCCTGCCTGAAGCCGAAAGGCTGTCGATAGTACGGCATACCCGGTACAATGAGTCAGAAAATGCAGTCTTGATCGACAACATGAGACGAGCCGGATTGAATAATGTCAGCGAATATATCCGGCGTGTGACGCTCAATCCCAAGATTGTTCCACGGATGAGTGAGACTGAAATGACTATTGCCCGACATCTCTCCGGCATGAGCAACAATTTCAACCAGCTTGTACGCCTGTGCCATCAGCAGGGACTACCGTCTATGACCCGCGAAGTGCAGAAATACCTCGGCAAATTCCGTGAACTGTTCTCGAAATTCAACGAGGATTAAACGCTTAAATTCCATGATAGCGTATATCATCAATGGCAAAAGTTTCGGCAACTGCGTGGACTATGTGACACGCCGCGCCCTTGAGGAAAAGCTCCATGACGAGCAATCCAAGCGACAGAAATCCGATGAGAGAAAGAATGAAAGCAACAACGGAGCCGACATCATCGACCATCTTTCAAAGGACTGGCAACTGCTAGCCGCCACCACCGATGTGAGAATCTACGAAGGGCGCAAGGCTATGGCTGACGACATCGCCCGACCCACCCGAAGGCGCAAACCCATCAAAGACCCCGTGGGTCATATCTCGCTTGACTTCCATCCTGCGGACAAACCGCGGATGACCGACGAGCTAATGGCAGCGGTGGCGCAGGACTATATGAAGCAAATGGGGCTGACCAATACACCTTACATAGTGGTGCGCCATTATGACAAGGCACATCCTCATTGCCATATAGTTTTCAGCCGGGTTGACTATAACGGTAAGATTCTGACGCAGACCACCAACTTCAAGAAGAATGAGCGCGTCTGCAAGGCCCTCAATCTGAAACACCGTCTGATGCAGGGCAAGAGCAAGCTCAACACCGATGTGTCCAAACTCCGAGGAAAGGAGAAAGTCCGCTATCAGCTCGTCCGCGACATAGCAAGTATCTATATCACTCCCTCTGTCACAGACTGGAATTCATTCATTGACATGCTACGTAAGAACGGCATAACAGTGCGAGAGAAAATTGGAAAATCAGGGCGCGTCAATCTTTATTATGGAGTTGGCAAGCACGAGTTCTGGTACAAGAAACTTGATCCGTTTCTCAGCCGCGAGAATCTTGAACTGAAATTCAAGGCTCGCAGAGAAAATCAGCAAGCGGCAAAGGCACAAACATGGACATCGCCACAACCGCAACAGCAGCCACAGACACAACCCAAGCCGCAGCCAAAGCAGCCTGAGCCGATAGTCATACCGCCATTGCCGGATGTTGTATGCGGAGTAAAGATTGACCGACTAAAGCAACAAGCCTATCAGGAAGGCAAGTTCATCAGCATCGGAATCTGTGACCCCGGAGGCGTTGTACCAATTAATCATTGGATTTGGTACGATTTCGACAAACGA
>CAMYSW010000084.1:0-9124 GCA_947297425.1 uncultured Porphyromonadaceae bacterium | reverse complement strand
TTATCTTCATTACCCCAACAAAGCCACACCCCATACAGCCACATAACACCCCATACATCCCTACCCCAACAAAGCCACACCCCATACAGCAAAAAGTGGGGCGCTCCCGAATCAAGGAGCGCCCCGCTATTTTTAAATATGTGTTTATTCCTTCTATTTCGCAGTCACCTTAACCACAGGGTGATGACCTGAGAAAACTACAGTAACAGTTGCCATGCCTCCAGTACCGGCGAAATTGTTTCCATCCAGATTTGGATTCTTCAATTTGCCACCATAGTTATAATCCCAGTTTCCGTTAATACGGATTTTCCATTCTCCATCGAGGTTCACATCTGCTGTCCATTCAGACTGATCTTCATTAGGAGTGAGATTGCGGTCATTATCCCAGTCTCCGCCACCTATGACAGACACAGTGTTGATTTTGACCATCGTGTATGTGAGATCATTGAAGTTTGCCTGAATCCAATACAAGCCGTTGCCATCGAAAGGAGCGATATTGGCGCCCGATGTAGAAAGGACTCCGTTATCGCCACCATAATTGGTGCCTGACCAATCCTTGGTGTCAGCAATCTTGAAACCTTCACCACTAACAAGAATGGATCCGTAATAGAAAGGCTTGTCAACATTGTTTGTATTGTATAGATACTGGCTGTTTGCCGCAGTCCAGTTATTAGAACTACCCGGAGTAAACCAATAATCTGTAGTCATTATCGACACCATCGGAACTTCCTTTACAGAACCCTCAGCCATATAATGATCCGGCATTCCGAAATGGAACTCCACACCATTGTCTGAGATGATATTGGCTGCCACCCTATAATAAACAGTCTTTTCCGACTGATCATCATCACCAAATATCGCAAGGTGCGCTTCATGCCATTCACTGAGATCTGCCAATACTTCATTCTCAGCCACAGTCAACGGAAGGGTGACATTCTCTTCACTCTTGAAATCTTGAGCATCGCTGAGTTCCACATATGGCAAAAGTGTAAAGCCTTCAGGCAAACCGTTCTTCGATATCTTGAACAGAGTCACAATTGAATTGTCAACATAGGAATCAAGATTGACAGGCTGACCACCTGCAAGAAGCTCAGTTGGCTCCAGCACAACCTCAGACACCGCGATTACCGGTACTGGTTCATTTTTTTGCATCGGCGGAGTAGCAGGGGCATCCTCACATGATGTGAGCGCACCGAAAGCCATAGCCACCATCAGAAATATACTTATCTTTTTCATTTTGTAAATATCTTGATGAAATTGCTTTGTATTCCCTCTCCTGCAATGAAGGCAGAAGAGGGAAACCTGATTTATTCTGCCACAAGCGTTATATTATACTTGCCGCCTTTGAGGCGAAGCACAGCCTTACCGCGGAATGCATTAGGACAAAGGATGTTGCTACCTCCATTTTCCAAGGCATATTTCACACCCTCTATGATAGGAGCGTCAGCGTCATCTGTCTTGTGCGCGCCAAGATTGATTTCGCTCCAATCTGCATCAGCGATCTTGAATGTGGTTCCACCGCCAATTACAAGTCCTTTGCATTCCCACACGCCTTTGGTATCGGTTGTGATGAACTGCATGTCAGCAGACCAGTTGTTGAAGTCTCCGCGAATGAATATTCCAGAAGCCTGACCGGGGGTTTCCGCCTCAAGAGCATCGAACGTAACACTCCAGTTCTGACCCGAACCACTCAAGGTAATCGAGCCCTTAAACGATTCTGCCAACGTGATGTTTGCAGTATTCCATCCGAGTTCAACTTTCTTGCCGAATACGATTGGAGAGCTTCCGATGCCAAGGTTAAGATCTCCCCAACCCTTGTCCGCAATCTTGAATTCAACAGCCGCACCGATTTCGATATAATCAAGTTCATATGTGTCTGCCTCGGTTGTGGTCAGGAATTCATAGTTGGAAAGAACCTCAAGATCAACACCGTCATTCAGCTGAGGATTCAGCCAGTCGTTCATGTTGCCCCTGATGTAATATCCGGTTGGACGTCCCGGGATTATCACGGCGAGATATCCACATCTTACGGACTTGAAGCATACTGTGTTTGATGTATACGCAGTTCCGGGAACAACATCTCCGTTTTCATTAACCACATTTGCCCTCAGACGCATGTACACAGGCATATAGTCAGTGGGAATCTGCGCAGCATCCTGAATGTTAAGCAGCTTGCACATTGCTTCCGCCACAGAACGACGCGTAGGATTAATCTGTGCGCAGTCTTTAAAAATAGTTGAAAGCAGGGCTGAAGCCTCACCTCCCTCTACGGCAGGCGTGGTAAAATCTTCTTTCAGAGCCATTTCAACCTGATACGCAACAGAAGCGGCATAGCCGTATTGCTCAGGTTGCGAACATGTCATATGAAACGTTTCCGAATTGTTGGCCTCAGTTATATCTACTGCCATATTAGCCATTTCCGGCTCATTTAGGAAGTTCTCAACAGGATCGCCTTCGTGAACTCCGAGAACGGGGTTGTCATCCCAGGTTTCGTTACAGCTTGAAAATCCAAGAGCTGCAACCAGGGTGGCAAACATTATAGATATTTTTTTCATTTCGATACTAATTAATGTCTTCTAAATTGCTGCCCGGATATCAATAGCCGGGGTTTTGTTTAAAATCAGGAGATGCCGCAATAACATTCACAGGAATCGGCATCAGGTTATAACGCTCAGGAATATTGTTGCCGTTTACGTCATTGCCCTTCCAAGACCATACCAGCTGGTTGGGACCCGTAAATTTACCGAAACGCACAAGATCCGAACGGCGGGTAAGCTCCCAGTAAAGCTCACGACAACGTTCCGCGAGGAGATTGTCGGCTGTAAACTCACCCATGCTCCAAGTGCCTACACCTGCACGACCTCTGACAAGATTTGCATATTTAAGACCTGTAGTCTTGTCTGCTCCGCCGTTGAGTGCGCATTCCGCATACATCAGATATACGTCTGCAAGACGCAGAAGAGCGAGATCGGTCGAAGAGAACTGCGTTGATATGATATCGCTGCTGAAGATTTTCTCGGCTGTCTGGTTATAACGCGGGAAATAGTCATTGCCCCTGTTGAGACCTGTCCATTTCACACATACATATCCGTCACCCCACTGACCATACTCATCATTGGTAATCTTATATTCCTTCTCCTGTGTATCGCCTTTTTCATCGGTATAAGTCACCTTACCCTTCACCCAAAGAGCCCAGCGCTTATCAGCATTGGTAAATTTCTCAGAGAACTGTTGCGGAGCCTTCATACATTTCCATACGTTTGAGCAACCGAAATCCAAGCCACTCATACCACCTTCATCTGCAAGCACGCCATTTATGAGGAACATAGTTCCTCCATAACTCTGAAGGCGGTCATGGTCAAAGGGCACACCCCAAAGAATCTCATTCTCGGCAGTGTTTCCGCCACCGGGCATATAATCGCTGTTATCACGACAGAAAAGATGCAAATAATTGTTGGCAAGACCTGAATTCTGATAACCGCCGCCTTTATGGCGTTCGATTATATTCTGACAGCGTTCAGCACATTTGTCCCATGCCGCGGTCCCGGTATATACTCCTGCATTCAGATACAGACGTGCAAGAAGAGCCTCTGCACCATCTTTTCCGACACGACCATAAACGGGTATGGCGGCAAGCTTGCTATTATCAGAGAGATCCACGAGCTCCTTCTCAAGCCACTCGTAAAGCTCCACCCTGCTGATCTGCTTTGGAGCAGTGCCGTCGGGAGTGTCAACAGTAAAAGAAGACTGTCCGAAAATGTCAAGCATCCAATAATAACTCATCGCACGAAGAGCACGCACCTCATCTTTCAAAACAGCGATTTCTTCTGAATTATTTCCGGCTGCATCGCTAAGGAACTGGTTGCAGACAGCTATATGTGCAAACAGACGCGAATACGTGCCGTAGATATTTCCGTTGGTGGCATCAAATGTGTTTGTGATCAGGTCATATATACCGTCATCTTTCCATATCCAGATCACTTCGTCTGTAGGAAATACGTTCATCATGAACAATGCTCGTGTATATTGTCCGCGTCCGTTATCCAGACCGGATATAATGGATGAGCCCGGACCTTCCTGACCGGAGGTTGCCATAATCTGATAACATTCCATCGCCTCGCGGACGAGAAGCTCAGAATCTGAAGGAGGCAAAAGATTGGGGTCGTTAGGCTCAAGGTCAAGGTCTCCCACACAAGAAGACAGTCCAAGACTCAGAGCCACACCGCCAAGTATCATATATTTTTTGATATTCATCTTGATTCAAGTTTAAAATTCTTATTGTGAATTAGAATGTGGCTACCAGACCTACGGAATATGTAGTGGAACGCGGATAAACGCTATTGTCGATTCCACCGAACACCTCAGGATCCACACCTTTATATTTAGTGATTACAAACGGATTCTGAACCGCACCGAAGAGACGGATACGAAGATTGCCATTAAGCAATTCAGACCAAGTGTAACCAAGTGTTATATTGTCACAGCGAACGAAAGAAGCGTTGCGCAGGTAATAATCGCTCATGTAACGGGGCTGCTCGAAATAATGGTCATTCTTCACGAGATTGTTCAGTCCATAGCCGTAAAGATCATTATAGACAGCCTTGGTTGAAAGCACATTGTTATAGACATAGTTGCCAATGGATGCGCGGATATTGAATCCGAGATCCCAGTTCTTGTAACGGAACTGTGAACCGAAGGTCATGGTAACCTTGGGATCCGGAGACTTGTTGATGATCTTGTCAGACTCGTCGATCTGTCCGTCACCGTTCTGATCCACATATACACCCTCAAGTGGCGCACCGTTTGCATCATATACCTGCTGGAAGAGATAGAATGAATTTGCAGGATGACCTACGGCATGAATCTGAACGGTATTACCGTTACCACCGGAGATACCTCCCACCTTGAACACAGAATTGCCTGTAAGCTCTGTGATTTCATTGTGATTCCAACCGATGTTGTAACTTACGGTCCATGTGAAATTGTCAGTTACAATCGGTTTTGCCTGAATATTGAATTCCACACCATAGTTTTCAAGAGTACCGATATTGCGATTAAGCATATTGGTTGTAGAAGATCCTGCAGGAACGGCTACGAAAGCAAGAAGGTCGGTGGTCTTACGGTAATAATACTCGAGACTACCGGAAATGCGGTTATTAAGGAAACCGAAATCAAGAGCCGCATTCCAGTTGGTGGTTGTTTCCCATGTCAGATCCGGGTTATAACCCTGCGGATAAACCGGCAGATACCAGCCGTTTGTTCCGTTTGGATAAGAAACAGAGGGAGACGAGATACCGTAAAGCGGCATATAGTTTATCGTGTTTCCAACCTCCTGCTGACCGGTTTGACCCCATCCGAGACGGAGTTTAAGATCATTGAGATATCCTGACGTGCTCTGCATGAAAGACTCTTCGTTGATCTTCCATCCAAGGGCTACAGAGGGGAACATACCCCAACGCTTATCTTTTGCAAAACGAGAAGTCGCGTCACCTCGCACTGTGAAAGTCACAAGATATCTGTCAAGAAGCGAATAGTTCACACGACCGAAGAACGAGAGGAGCTGAAGATGATTCTTCCAATGGTAATTGCCATCAGGAGAAACGCCATCTGCCTGGAACACTGAGCCGACAAGACTCTCTGTATCCGGATTTATATTCATTGTGTAAGAGCCGTTAGAAATAACCGGATAGCTGAGACCCGGAGTCGTACGGTAACCGGCATTACCATTCGCACCCGAATAATGGCCTTCGTTATAAAAACGCTGCCATGAGTAACCGGCTGTCACATCAAGCATTGAATAAGCTGCATCGAAATCTTTTTTGTAGTTGAGATAGAAGTCGAGAAGCGTATTGCTCTTGAACTGGTATGTATCAGTCTGGTAACCGCCGCCGTAATGGTCATGGTTCTTCCATGCCTCTGCCGAGTTTGCAGCTACGGCATTTACCTCATTTGTCTTGCTGACATCATAACCAAGGTTAAGGTTGGCATGAAGCTCCGGCAGGAAATGCATTGAATAATCAAGCTGGATATTTCCGTTGCTGCGGTATACATCCGCATAGTTATTCTTGTTCATCAACTGACCTACCGGATTGATGGAAGCATTGTCGTTCAACTGTGTCACTCCGTCGCCATTTGTATTGGCAACTTCATAATAACCATTGAAAAGATAGCTTTGACCGGAGTTTCCGCCAACGATAGGTATATTACTATGCACAGCATGAGTCGGATCGTAGCTGATAGCACCGCTTAAAGCACCTGCATCGCCGAATTTGTTACGAATATAATAACCTTTTGCATTGGCATTGACACTTAGATGGTCCTGAAAGAATTTAGGAGACAGGTTAAAACCGACTGTCACACGATCCATCTGAGATGTCTTAATAATACCATTAGAGTTGGTATAGCTTAAGTTTACATGATAAGGAAGGATTCCGGCTGTTCCGCCTACCGAAACATTATAATCGGAACTTACAGTTGTGCGGAGCACCTCTTTCTGCCAATCGGTAGAAGCATCTCCCATGGCCCTGTAAGCGTCAGAATCCTCGCCGAATTTCTCGGTGATAAGGGAACGGAATTCATTCGCGCTGAGCACATCCCATGTCTTCTGAGCATGGTTGATATACATGTTTGCGGAGAAATTCACCTGTGGCTTTCCGCTCTTTCCTTTCTTAGTAGTAATGATGATGACACCATTCGAAGCACGCGAACCGTAGATTGCAGTTGCGGATGCATCCTTAAGAATAGTCATGGACTCGATATTCTCAGGAGAGATCATGGCAAGCGAGTTGCCCATACCCTGCACGCCACCGTTATCCAACGGCACTCCGTCAACCACGATAAGGGGATCGTTCGATGCATTGAGAGATGATCCTCCACGGATACGGATGTTCGCGCCACCTTCAGGACCACCGGCAGTGGTAACAACCACACCGGGAGTCTGGCCAACAAGCATATCCTGCACTGAAGTTGCAAGACCTGCCTCAATCTCATCGGGATTAATAACGGCAACGGATCCCGTCGCATCTTTCTTTTTAACACTACCATAACCGATCACCACAGTCTCTGCGAGCATCTGGGCATTGGTCTTCATCACGATGTTAAGGTGTTTCTGACCGTTTACGGGGACTTCCATCGGGTCATAGCCAACATAGCTGACAACCAGGATGGCATTGCCGGGAACATTGATCGTGAAATTACCTTCAATGTCGGCAGACGTGCCGTTGGAAGTGCCTTTTTCCATAATGGTGGCACCGATCAGGTCTTCGCCTTGCTCATCAGTCACGTGTCCGGTGACAGTGATCTTCTGAGCCAGCGAGGGAAGTGCGAGCGTCAACAGCATAACCATTGTCACCCAAAACTTCCTGTTTAGCTGAAAACAGTTGTTCTTCATGTAAGAATGAATTTAGTTTTACATTGAGTTTATTAAGATTTTTTCTTTTTAAGCCAATTAATTAAATAGATACAGGACTCTTCCTATGTACCTAAAAAGTAATATTTTTCATGTAGCGGCTAAGCCGCTACATGAAAACAGCATATGCTGTTTTCTATTGTCAAATTTTCTCCTTTGCCTTAATCCTGGTTAACGAGTCTCATGGCGGTAAGTATGCTTTGGACACAATAAGCCTACAAAGCGCAAAGCATTGGCAAAAATAGACATTTTATGCGTTTGTTTATATTCTTAAATCAATTTTAACAATCTATTTGTTAAAATTTAACATTTTTTAATATTATCTTTTAATCCTCCAAGCCGAATGCACTTTCTTTGAAATAGCGATCAAATTAAAAATAACAATAATAGCGGTAAGCACAATCCCGAGCAGTAACATTTGCCATACTGAGCCGGGGTGTGCCTCCAACCCTTCCAATGCGGGGAGATAATAAAGCCTTAATAAAAGCACGCTGCAGGAAGCGAGAATCCATGCACCCGCAGAGGCGGAGATAACTATCAGACGATATGGCGCCCCCACTGCCTTGACATCATAACCGAGCATCAGGAGTGAATGCAGTTTATCCCGATTCTTCTCCATAAGGAGTGATATTGAAAGAAGAAGGATAAAGAACGACAGAACTGTAATGACAACACCTATGGCAAGCACTATACCCACCACTACACGCAGCAGGAATGATGCGGAAGTGGCACTCTTGTCTCCCGCCACCTCATAATCGTGATCAGACATATAGTCTCTTATAGCCACATCACCGGGACTTGACACCTCTATTATAAGCCGGGACGGTCCCTTTTCGCGCCCTGTTCCCAAAATTCCGTTACTCCAGTCCATAAACTCCTGTGGCACAAGAATAGTATTCAGGCGATTGGAATATCCGGCAACCCTGCCATTGAAGTCAAGACATCGAGTTCCGTCATTACTCACGATAGTGAATTTCAACGGTATCCCGCTCATCAACCCCTCTGACATCTGGGGCAATCCAACAGACGAAGCAAAACCGAAATTATAAAGAGTAAGATAATCTTTGGAAATTATAACAGGTATTTCGTTGTCGCCTTCCCGCCATCCCCACTGCGAAGCGGGAACGTCAACGAAATCTCCCGGTATCGACTCAAAAAACATATGAGTAGACAACCCTCTGCCCTGCTGCATCACAGATGCAGATATCCTATAATCTGCAGAAGAGAAGGGCGCCACACGCTTCGCCCATGGCTGACGGCTTATATCGTCACGTTCAGCCTCAGTGAAGCCCGATGCGTTGCCGAAAGTATTTTCAGATGTGACACGCTTATTGATAACCATATAGTCGGAACGGATGAAGCTATCTTCATCTTCCCATATCGACCGCGCATCAAGAAAGAATTGCAAGCCTCCAAGAATAATCGCCAGTCCAAGGAAATTGGAAAGCATGAATCCGGCAATACGTGCCGGAGATGTGTTTTTACGAAGCAACCTGTCTGCCAACTTCATAACGCCAACTTTTTAAATTCGTCCAATAGAAGCGGATTACCTACTGATGTGGAAATGACCGCAGCCCCCTGTCGTCCGGCTTCACGGGTGATCATGGAGGAAACTATACGGTTGTTGCCTTCGTCAAGGTGGCTGACCGGCTCATCGAGCAATATAAAATCAAACGGCTGACAAAGGCTGCGGATAATAGCCACCCTCTGCTGCTG
>CAMYSW010000083.1:0-9129 GCA_947297425.1 uncultured Porphyromonadaceae bacterium | reverse complement strand
GGATCAGGCTACACTACGCCTATCCCTCCGACTTCCCTTATGATATTTTGGACGTAATGGCACGGAATGAGAATGTTTGCAAATATCTTGACATTGCATTGCAACATGTTTCCGACAAGGTTCTCACCAACATGCGCCGCCATATCACAAAACAAGAGACAATTGACCTTATCGCCGAAATGCGACGTCGTGTGCCGGGAATAAAAATAAGAACTACACTTATGGTCGGTTTCCCGGGAGAGAGTGAAAATGAATTTTTGGAACTTCTTGATTTTGTGCGCACTCAAAAGTTTGACCGCATGGGGGCATTCGCATATTCTGAAGAAGATGACACTTGGGCTGCAAAGAATCTTGAAGATATCATTTCGGAAGAAGAAAAGCAACGCAGGCTTGACCTCCTGATGGAAGCACAGGCAGAAGTATATCAGGAAAAGAATGCAGAAATGCAAGACAATGAGATTCTCCTGCTTGTTGATGAAATTGAGGGAGACACAAGGATATGCCGGTCTCAATGGGATAGCCCGGAAGTGGACATGAATTATTATGTCAAGGGCAGCGAGGCGATGCCGGGTGATTTCATTCGGGCGCGTATCACAGGTGACCAGTTATATGATTTTGAAGCAGTTGCAATTCAAGAGTAATATGTTCGACAGTTTTTGTGCATATAGATTCCCATATGAAACTAAAATAAACATTTTCAAAGGATGTATGTCTGAAAATATGTCCGAAGGTTTTATAATCGCGCCATTTGACATATCAGGACACGCCCCCATATCTATCGGATCTCTTGTAATGGCAGAATGGTCAGATCTTAATAAGCTGTTACAATCTGACAATCCCGTAAAACATATATTCGACTTTCCCAAAAGATCAACAACCAAACAAGAACATAGATCGGAAGTTGAATCCATTATTTCAGAACTAAACGGAAACCATGATAAAAAAACCATTGCAGCAAAAGTAATATACTCAAAACAAGCAATTGACGCTCCCGAATCTTTTCTTAATCTGTGTAAAAACTTTCCTGACTCTTTTATTTTTCTTTATTACACACCTGTTTCCGGAGCTTGGCTTGGGGCATCTCCTGAATTGCTACTCAATTCTCGGAACGGAATTTTAAGCACTGTTGCACTTGCCGGAACAAGACCCGCCGCAAGCATTGGAGAATGGGATAAGAAAAATATAAAGGAGCAAGAGATTGTTGAGAGCTACATAATTGATTGTTTTGAAAAATGGAAATTTAAAACGATATGTTCACCCCGCAAAACCCGCAAGGCTGGAAAAGTGGAACATATTCTTACCGAGATCCAAACAATACCGTCATCAAAAGATCATATAAGGGATGACAACTCATTTAATATAAGAACATCAGATCAATTTTCAGATATATTATCATTTTTAAAAGACTTATCCCCTACTCCTGCGCTATGCGGATTGCCTAAACAGGAGTCAAAGGATCGAATAAAACGTCTAGAAAAATTCGAAAGAGGATATTATGGGGGCTTTTGCGGTCCATACCAATCTAATTCCCTTTTCACTTTTTACGTAAACCTTCGTTCCATTAGATTTGACAAAGAAAAGTGGTGCATGTTCGCCGGAGGAGGAATCACATCTGCATCAAACCCGGAAGAGGAATGGATTGAGACTGAGAGAAAAGCTGATGGCATTATAAAAAATTTGAAATTTCAACCATAATAAACAAGTGATCATCTTAAACAGTTGATGATAACTTACTAAACTTCTGAAGTATTACTAATATCAGAGAAAAGTATGAAACTAAAAGCAATTTTAACATGTGCGCTCCTGGGAACCGCTATCACCGGAGCTGTAGCTCAAGAACATCTCAAAAGTCTTGATGCAAAAGGTATAGACAAATCTATATCTCCAAAGAAAGACTTCTATAACCATGTGAATAAAAAATGGACAGAGTCTCATCCCCTGTCTGCCGAGTATTCACGTTATGGCCAGTTCAATATACTAAACGATTCAAGCAATAATCGCGTTCGCCGCATTGTTACAGGTCTCGCTGCTACAAACCCGGCAAAAGGAACTGACGCATTCAAAATCGCTACACTTTATGAAGCTGGAATGGATTCGATCCGTCGCAATAAACTTGGAGCAGAACCTATAAAAGCGGATCTTGCCAAAATCGAAAATACACCGGCTGCAGGTATGGAAGACCTTTTCCTTTGGATGCACAAAAATTACAGTTCCCCCCTTGTTGGGGCTGGTCCTATGGAGGATCTGGCAAACAGCCGTGTTTACGCAATGTATGTATCAGCTCCAAACCTCGGATTGGGAGACCGCGACTACTATCTTCTGAACGACAAGAGAAACAAGGAAGTGCGCGCAGCATACGAAAAGCTCATTGAGAAAGATATGCAGCTTGCCGGATATTCAAAAAAAGATTCAAAACGAATAGCTAAAAACGTACTTAAGATCGAGACCCTTATTGCAGATTCAACATGGACAAGGGAACAGAGCCGCAATATTCCGGCAATGTATAACCCGCGTTCGTTTGCTCAGTTGAAAGAGCAATACCCCGCTTTCCCATGGGATCGCTTCTTTATTGAGACTATGGGCATCCAATCTCCGGAAACCATTATTGTTACCAATCCAAACACTGTCCTTCAAGGTAATAAACTTATGCAGTCTTTGACTGACCGGGAGAAAAAAGACCTGTATCTATGGGAATATGTAAGCGCAGCATCACCCTATCTTAGCGATGACTTCGCCAATGCTTCTTTTGAATTTCAAAAAGTTTTCAGCGGTGTCCAGAAACAACATCCCCGTTGGAAAAAAGCTCTTGGAACCACTGAAAGCATAATGGGAGAAGGTATTGGAAAACTTTACGTTGAACAATATTTCCCGGAAAGCTCAAAAATATATATGGAAGGTCTTGTAGAGAATCTTCGCAACGCACTCGGCAAGCATATCATACACCTTCCTTGGATGAGCGATGACACCAAGGTTCAAGCACTTAAGAAGCTCAACGCAATCACTGTAAAAATCGGATATCCCGACAAGTGGAAAGATTATTCTAAACTTACGGTTGATCCGGCGCTTTCATATTGGGAAAATGTGCATAACGCAAATAAATGGGCACAAGAACGCTATTTGGAAAAATGGGGTAAACCGGTAGATCGTACAGAATGGGGCATGACTCCTCAGACTATCAATGCTTACTATAATCCGCTGAATAATGAAATAGTATTCCCTGCCGGCATTCTTCAGGCTCCATTTTATGACCCCGCATCAAGCGATGCCGAGAACTATGGTGGCATAGGTGTGGTAATAGGTCATGAGCTGACACACGGATTTGATGATCAAGGTTGCAATTTCGATGCGAATGGAAATATGGTGAACTGGTGGACACCGGAAGATGCACAAGCATTTGCTGAATTGACGAAAGGACTCGTAAAACAATTCGATGAAATTGAAGTTCTCCCGGGTCTCAAAGCAAATGGAACATATACACTCGGTGAAAATATTGCCGACCAAGGAGGTCTGCGCATCGCGCGCACAGCTTTCCTTGATTCTCAGAAAAAGAAAGGTGTTGACATAAATTCATCAGACGCTAAAATCGAGGGATTCGATCCAATGCAGGTGTTCTATATGAACTATGCTAACCTTTGGGCAAACAATATACGTCCTGAAGAAATCAGATCGCTTACAACCGGTGACCCCCACTCTTTGGGAATCAACCGTGTCAATGTATCGCTTCGCAATATAGCTCCATTCTTGGAAGCTTTCGGCATTACTGAAGGTGATGAGATGTTCCGTCCTGAGGCAGAACGTGTGATCATTTGGTAAAATTTTAAAAATCATGGCTTTCTGCCATGACTCACAACCTTTATTCGGGGATCAGACATACAATCTATAATGTCTGGTCCCCAAAACATAAAATATTGAATTATGAAACTGTCAAAACCTATAGTGTTCCTGACTATGGCTGCTGTTGCTTTAACCGGATTGTCAGGTTGCATATATAACAGCAACATAAATGGATCAAACAAAAAATTCATTAAACCATCCGGAAAAATTGTTTCTAAAACATATGAAATGGGAACAATTACATCAATAAGCCTCAATAGCCTTCCAGACTTGGTCATAACACAGGGAAGCACACCTAAAATTGTTGTAAAAGGCTCTGACAACATACTGCCATATTGCCAGCTTAAAAAAGATGGTAACAACCTCTCCATATCCTTATCCAAAGATTATGACAGAAATCCATTCCAGAAATGTGACATTATAGTTTATGCCACCGTAAAAGACTTACAAAAAGTTATAACTACAGGCACGGGAGATGTTAGTTTCCAAGGACCTATAAAAGCAGATTTGTTGACCCTATCCACCACCGGAACTGGAGATATATCCATGCCGACATTTACAGCAAAAACACTTATTGTAAATATTACGGGAACCGGTGACATATCCGTAAATGGCAATGCTGACAATGTGAAATTATCAATATCCGGCACTGGCGACATAAAATCAAAACTGACAGGAATTAACAATTTGAGTGCCTCTGTATCCGGAACGGGAGACATTAGCATAGAAGGCAATGCAAATAATGCTTACTACAAAGCAACAGGCACAGGCGACATTCTTGCCCGCAACATGATTGCCAAGAATGTTCAGGCATCATCATCAGGTATAGGAGACATCACCTGCCATGCATCTGACTCATTTTCTTGTCACAAAGGAGAAGAAAACATTAAATGTTATGGAGAAACTAAAAAGAATAAGTAAAGACATAAATTGAAGTTGTTTAAACAACTCCATTATCATTAGATTGCCATTTTCACTGAATAAAAATAACTGACACCTATGATTAAAAATGTAATTTCTTTTCTTTTATCCTTGATTATATACGGCTTTATCGCTGTTGGAGTTTTTATGTTAATTAGCATATTTCCAATCAGTAGAACACTTGCAATAGGGGTTTCAGCATTTTTAGCCGGTCTTATTGCTCCCAAACTTGTTAAATGGATAAATGGTCTTATAATAAAATAAGATTATCAATATGTCAAAAGCCATCCTGAGGATGGCTTTTGACACAAATACCAAGAACCGGTAAAGCGTCAATATAATTCTTTACATCGGCATTTTTAAGTAAACGATCACTTCTATGTGTTAAAATTCGTAGAGTTTGGGAAAATTTAACTAATTTTGCAATCTCATTCATTGTAATACGATTTACTACGAGATTATCGTGGTAAATTATGAAGTGATTTTTACATTCTTCAAGGTTTCGTAAAAGTTTAAATCGCTTCTATCATAAAATGAGAGTTTCTCAGGTATTTTTAGGATAATTTTATCATTTTCCATTATCTTTTTTAATTATGGACTGGCTTATAGACCTTGTAAGACCTTTTAACGATTCACTTGCAAGCACGATCTTGCTTTATTCTTTTGTGATTTTTGCCGGTATATACCTTGGCAAAATAAAAATTTTCGGAATCTCCCTTGGAGTTACATTCGTTTTATTCGTAGGAATTATAATGGGACACTTCGGATATCAAGCAGATAACGATGTGCTACATTTTCTACGGGAATTTGGATTGATTCTATTTATATTCTCCATAGGTATGCAGGTTGGTCCCGGATTCTTTTCATCTTTCAAGGAGGGTGGTGTTAAAATGAATGCGCTCGCTGTTACCGGCATTGTTCTTAACGTGGCAATTATGCTCGCCATATATTTCATCCAAGGTGGATCGGAAGGTGAGACATCCATTTCTCAACTCGTAGGCATAATGAGCGGTGCAGTTACGAATACCCCTGGACTTGGAGCGGCACAACAGACATATTTACAAGTCAACGCAGAAGGCTATGATGTAAGCCAACAGATGTCTATGGGTTATGCTGCGGCATATCCTCTTGGTGTTGTCGGAATTATCATTACAATGATATTGATTAGGAAATTCTTCAAGATTGATACAGCCTCTGAAATAAAAGAGATAGAGAACGATGAGAGAAGTTCGATGCTTGCACCTCACATCCTGTCTTTGCGTGTCACCAACAAGATGGTTGACGGGCTGTCAATGAAAAAATTACACACATTGATCTCTTGTGATTATGTCGTATCGCGAATTGAAAAACCGGATGGAACAATAATAATACCAAAATCAGACGATGAAATAAACTACAATGACATATGCCTTGTGGTGTGCTCTCAAAAAGACGAAGAATTGTTCACTCGTTTTATGGGTCCCGTAATTGAAAAGAAATGGGAACGTGAGAAAGGACCTGTGGTGTCACGAAGGATACTCGTCACAAAAACAGAATATAATGGAACCAAACTTGGCTCCATGCGTCTCCATTCCGCATATAACCTTAATGTGACTCGCGTCAACCGCGCCGGTGTAGATCTTGTTGCAGGTCCTAACCTTCGTCTGCAGATTGGCGACAGACTCACTGTTGTCGGTAAACTTGACGACATAAACAATCTTGCCAACAAACTTGGCAACTCCATGAAACGGTTAAACGAGCCGAATCTCATAACAATGTTCATCGGAATTTTCCTTGGAATATTGGTAGGTAGCATTCCATTGCAGTTCCCGGGTATGTCCGTCCCGATGAAACTTGGTCTTGCGGGTGGTCCATTAGTAGTTGCAATTTTAATCGGTGCATATGGACATAAGTTCCATCTCGTCACTTATACCAATTCATCTGCAAATCTCCTACTTCGTGAAATGGGTATATGCCTCTTCCTTGCGTCAGTAGGAATTGCAGCGGGTAAAGACTTTTTTGCAACCGTTTTCAATGCGCAGGGTGCTTTATGGGTCGCATATGGATTCATAATAACTGTCATCCCCCTTATTGTCATAGGAATTATAGCAAGGGCTAAATATAAACTCAACTATTTCTATATAGTGGGTATGATGAGTGGCGGTTACACAGATCCTCCGGCATTGGCTTATGCCAATAAGGTTGCTAACAACGACGCTCCGGCTGTAGCCTACTCAACCGTCTACCCTCTCACAATGTTCATGCGGGTTATCGCAGCTCAGTTGGTAATCTTGTTCTTTGTATAGAATGGATAGACATAATTAAAATAGGGCGGCAACATATGTTGCCGCCCTATTTTAATTATGTCTATCCTATTCACCGACGTTTATTAAGTGCACGAAGCATATCCTCAAGCTGATTGCGGGTTTCAATGAGAGAATCTATAATCTTAACCCTGTTTGAAACATTTGTCCGGTTTGCTTTCAATTGTTCTTTGGCTGCATCTATCTTCAGCCCTTTGATCTTAAGCAAATAATGAATTATCTTCAAAGTCTCGATATCCTGAGCCTTATAATACCTGATGTTTGTAGCGCTCCTTCTCGGTTTACATTCAGGAAATTCCTGCTCCCAATATCTTAATGTAGATGCTGAAACCCCCAACAATTCGGAGACATCTTTAATTTTATAATACTTTTTATCCAACTCCTCCATATTAAGTTAAGTTTGGGACATGAATCAGTCCATCACATGACCTGCATTCTCTGCCAATTGAACCATTTCGGCATATTCTTCAGGAGTTAAATCCATGAAATAATAATTTACAGGATTCTGTGGCTCATCTTTAAAGCGCACTTCATAATGCAAATGTGAACCTGTAGATTTACCAGTTGAGCCAACTTTACCTATCATCTCACCTCTTTTAACCTCCTGTCCCACTTTTACGAGAACTTCACTCAGATGAGCATAGCGCGTTACATAATGATATCCATGAGATATGTCAATACAATTACCATATCCGCTCTGACGACCTGCCTCCGTCACCTTACCATCTGCAGTTGCAAATACGGGAGTACCGGTCTTAGCTGCGAAATCAAGTCCGGTATGAAATTTTGAACTCCCATATATTGGATCCCGTCTGACACCATAACCCGATGACATCGTAAAATCCTTGATATTAATAGGAATCACTGACGGAATATGGGCAAGCTTATCTTTCTGTTTAGATGCAGTAGCTCTTAATTGATCAAAAGATAATGATTGAGCATATAGCTGACGCTCAAAAAGATCCAAGCGTTGAGTTAGAAGTTTCACCAAGCCGGCATCAGGTATATTCTGTAATTCCCGGTACCGTTTCTCGTTATCCAGACCTGCCAACCGTTGACCATAACCTACCGGATCCATTTGCATCATGACCCTATAGAAATTATCATCACGATTCTGTATATTTGCCATGACCTTAAGGGAATTGTCAAGCCGTCTGTTAAGGATATTGTACTGGCTTTTAAGCAACGCATTCTCTTTTCTCAAATTTTTTTCTGTTGGCGCATCCAAGGCATAAAAAATCATAAGATAAACGCCGGTTCCAATCAGCACAGACAATCCCGCGACACGCAATATCCTTAAAAGCCTGGCTTTAAAGGACGGAAACACTCGCTCAAAATTATCGGTTTCGGGATTATATATGTAATAGATTGGTCGCTTCATGCATTAAATCAGATAACTTTGAATTGCAAAAATAGTAAATTATGGTTAATTTTGCAATCATAAAAATATACGACGATGTTGACATCCAAGGAAATCAGAGAATCCTTCAAGAAATTTTTCGAAGAAAAAGGACACAAGATCGTGCCCTCAGCCCCAATGGTGATCAAAGATGATCCCACACTTATGTTTACAAATGCTGGTATGAATCAGTTTAAAGACATTATTCTTGGAAACCGTCCGGCAGATGCAAAACGCGTGACAGACTCTCAGAAATGTCTCCGCGTGTCAGGCAAACATAACGACCTTGAGGAGGTAGGACACGACACATATCACCATACAATGTTTGAAATGCTCGGAAACTGGAGTTTTGGAGACTATTTCAAAAAAGAGGCTATCGATTGGGCGTGGGAATATCTCACCGAAGTTGTCAAACTTGACCCTTCAAGGCTATATGCCACCGTATTTGAAGGTTATGCCCCTGAAGGTCTTGAAAGAGATAATGAAGCTGCAGGATATTGGGAGAAACATCTTCCCCTATCTCACATTATCAACGGAAACAGGCATGATAATTTCTGGGAAATGGGAGAAACAGGTCCTTGCGGTCCATGTTCGGAAATTCATATAGACCTCCGTAGCGATGAAGACCGTGCCGCCAGCCTGTCTCTTATACACAAAACCGAGCCCACGACA
>CAMYSW010000082.1:0-9146 GCA_947297425.1 uncultured Porphyromonadaceae bacterium | reverse complement strand
CTCAAAGACTTATGAAGCGCTCCTTTCCGAAGATTTCGATCTCGGACAGAAGTTGATGATGCTTGAAGAATACCTGCAGAAATTACTCACGGACAAACAGAATACGGCACGCGGAGACCACCTCTTCAACATACTCCGCGAACAATATCCCCACGAGCCGGAGGTGCTCGACCTCGCGGCACGATACTCCGCAGCAAAAGGCAACTTCAAAGAAGCTTGCGAGGAAATAGGGTATGCGATCGACCTCTCTCCGTCTGAAGAGAAATACCGCGGGCAATTGATGACATACCAGATGGCGGATGACCGCCCCGCGGAGGCAATGGGCACATATAAGGAATTATCGGGAAACATAACACCTTCGCGCAACCTTATGGTGCTATATGCCTCAGCGGCACAAATGGCGGAAGACTTCGATGTCGCAATAGAAACATATTACAAGATAATCAAGGACATAGCGCCAAGTCTGCCGCTTGACACTGCATTGACGGCAAAAAACATTCCCGCTTCAATATATTACGACGACATGCAGCGCCTCTCGCAATTATTCACGAGCATAGGCGATTGCCATTATGGGCAGAAAGAGTTGCAGGAAGCTTTCAAGGCTTATGACAATGCTTTGTGCCTGCATCCTGATAACACCCTCGCCCTCAATAATTATGCATATTTCCTTAGCGAGAATGGCGGAGACCTGACCCGTGCTGCCGAAATGAGCCTAAAGAGCCTTGACGGCGAAAACTCTTCCAATCCCACTTTCCTTGACACTTACGCATGGATACTCCATAAAAAGGGGGAGGATGAAGAGGCGCGTAAGTATCAGGCTACAGCCGTGGAAGAAGCCGCTAAAGATGACAGCGAACACGCTGAGTTATATGATCATTACGGCGACATACTGTCAGCCCTCGGAGAGAAAGAGGAGGCACTTGAAGCATACGAAAAGGCTCTTAAACTCGAACCTGACAACAACGACATACAACTGAAAATAAAAACGCTTAAAAATGCAAAGAAATAAAGTGTCGGCAATCTGCCGGTTCAATTTCATATTACCGTTGTTCATGTTCTTTATTACTTCCCCGTCATTTTTTGTGTCGGGACAGGAAGTGACAGACTCCATAGTTCACGGCGGGTTAATTTGTAATGAAGCTGCAAGACAGGATGCCCTTGCAGCAATCCTCCCGAATTATAATGAATGGGAAACGGCTGAAATCTCCGGAAAGCTCCGCATGAAAAGCCTGCCGCTCTCTCCTACCGTGAAGATATCCATGAAAAAATCTGAGGAGATATCCATCTCGGTGAGAGCGTCTTTCCTCGGAGAAGTGGGACGCATAGAAATTTCCGGAGATTCCGTCATTGCCGTGAACAAGATGAAACATGTATATTGCGCGGAATCCATTTCCGGAATAAAGTATGATTACCCCGACATTATCTCCGACATCCAGAGCATCCTGTTGGGACGCGCCGTAGTTCTGCGTGCCGGAGAGCTTTCCGAGAGCACTGCCGAATTACTGGATTTCGCAAGAATTATCGAAAATACAGACAGCCTGCAAAATTCCGCCGACAATGGTGCCGACATAGCTTGGTCCCTTACATTCCCCAAAGGGAGGACAGAGAGTGACGAATTTGGATATACATACCGCATCAACGATGCCGGACTCGTGGAAAACCTTCTTGTTGAATTATCTTCGGCAGATCATGAACTCGCCCTTGACCTCGCTTATTACTACCCCGGGAAAGGATATGATCTCAATGTAACCTTTAATCAAGATTACAAACAGAAATTTGATGCCACTATAGAATTTGGAGAAACTAAATGGGAGACATCAATGCCGGCTCCTATAAATCTAAACTCCAGATACAACCGCGTTGGAATCAAGCAGTTCCTCGGATCTTTCTAACACTGTTTAACCTGACATGACACATAGTCTAAAGAAATACTTCATATATTCCGTCCTGATCTTATGTTTGATCGGGACTGCCGTTTCTGCCGGAGCACAGAAAACAAAGACCGGAACCAAGGCAAAAACTGAACAGCGGTCAAAAACTCGCACCGGCTCAAAATCTAACAAATCTTCATCCAGGTCTAAGGCTACAACGAAATCAACGTCCAAATCAAGGAAAACTTCCGCGAAGTCTCGCACAAGGAGCAATGCTAAACCGGAAACATCTGCTGATGCAAAGCGACGTCAGGCTGAGACACAGAAGGAGATTGCCCGCACAAAAGAGGAATTGCGTCGCAACGAAGCGGAAGTGAAAAAAGGTCTTGGAGAACTTAACAGGCTCAATTCCGACATCGCTGTCGGACGAACCCTTGTTGCCAAGGCTACGGAGCAGGTGCAACAGCTGGACAACCGCATTTCCGGTCTCGAATCGGAGATAGCGTCTTCCGAAGCCCAATTAAAGAAAATGAGGGAAGACTATCTGCGTTCTGTCAAAAAGATACGTGCCAAAAGAAATTCAAATTCCACCCTTGCATTCATATTTTCATCCAAGAATTTCAGTCAGGCAATGCGCC
Source organism: uncultured Porphyromonadaceae bacterium (assembly GCA_947297425.1). Taxonomy (GTDB): domain Bacteria; phylum Bacteroidota; class Bacteroidia; order Bacteroidales; family Muribaculaceae; genus Lepagella. The sequence goes on along the minus strand of CAMYSW010000082.1, from coordinate 6,637 downwards.
GTGTCAGGTATCTTAAGCAAGTGTCGGCTTGGCGATCGAAAAAATCTGCGGAAATATCTGCGGAAATGGAAGAACTGTCAAAACAGAAAAGCCTTCTTGAAGAATCCCGCAAGGAGAAGGATATTGTGCTTTCCCGCCAAATCGCGGCACAGAATCAACTGAACACTCAATATAAGAGACAGGATGCATTAGTAGGCGAACTCCGACGCAATGGAAAGGCTCTGCAGTCACACCTTGCCAAGAAACAACAGGAGGCGAATGCGCTGAAGAGCCGCATAGCCGCCCTGATTGCGGAAGAGAACCGGAAAGCGGAAGAAGCCAGAAGAAAGGAAGAGGCTCGCTTAGCTGAAGAAGCAAGAAAAGCCGAAGAAGCCCGCAAGGCAGAGGAAGCAAGGCTTCTCGCCCAGCAGCAGGAGAAAGAGAATAAGAAAGATAGCAAAAAAGATAAAAACAAGAAAACTGACAAATCCAAAGACAACAAGGGTAAGCGGGATTATGCCGAGGCGCGCAAACGGAAGCCTCGTGGCAAAACAGACGACTCCTCTTCCGGCAATAAGAGTTCGTCAGCAAAATCCGGATCACAGGCAGGTAATTTTGCAGCCATGCGTGGTTCGCTGCCTCGCCCCGTTGCGGGTTCATTCCGCGTGACAAGTCAGTTCGGACGCCATTCGCTTCCCGAACTTCCCGATGTGATGTATGACAACCCTGGCATAGATGCGGAAACGGCAGCCGGAGCTTCCGCTCTCGCCGTATATGGCGGACGAGTGTCGGGCGTATATGTCATACCCGGATTCTCGACAGTAGTGATCGTAAACCATGGCAACTATTATACTGTCTATGGCAACATTTCATCACCTTCGGTCAAGGTAGGAGACATTGTAAAACAAGGTCAGGCTCTCGGAAGCCTTGCCCCTGATGAGGAGAATCCATCACATTCTTCCATACATTTCGAAGTCTGGAAAAACCGCGACAAGCTCAACCCCCTCGACTGGATCAGATAATTTCCTCCGCCTCCATGATAACCATCTCAAGATATATCCCTGAATCAAGACACGAATGGGACAAATTCGTGAGAGATGCCAGAAACTCGACATTCCTGTTTCTCAGGGACTATATGGATTATCATGCCGACAGATTCAAGGATTGTTCTTGGATAGCACGCAAAGGTTCGGGCATCGCAGCAATCCTGCCTGCCAATGTCTCCGAAGACGGCATCCTGCATTCACATCAGGGGCTCACATATGGCGGCTGGATACTTCCCGAGCGTCACGTCGACGGCGCTGACATCCTTGACATATTCGAAGCTGCAATAGAGCAGTGGAAAGGTGAGGGATATAAGGCACTCGACTATAAACCACTTCCTTATATATATTCTCTCCACCCTTCTCAGGAAGATGAGTATGCCATGTTCAGGCTGGGTGCCGTGCGAACGGAATGCAATCTTGCAACAGCAATCCCCATCGCGGAAATATGCCGACAGGTTATAGGGAATGAAGAATCTTCCGACAGTCCGCGTAGTTTTTACAACAAGCTTCGCCGCAGGGTGTTGTCCAAATCTGCACGTCTGGATTTTACCATCAAAGAATATAACGATGCCGCCCCCATTATGGCAATGACGGCTGCATGCCTGAAAGAGAGACACGATGCGGCTCCCGTGCATTCAATAAAAGAGATGCAGACACTGAAGGACCTGTTTCCCGAACAAATAAGATTCTGGATACTTGAATATGCATCCTCTCCGCAGGCTGCCGTGTGCATATACGACACCGGCAGGGTGGCACATGCTCAATACATAGCAACGACTCCCTTAGGACGCGAACTTGACCTCCTTACTCCCCTCTTCGATTATCTGATAAACGAAATATACATCTCACGTCCATACTTTGATTTTGGAACAAGTAACGAAAACCGGGGACAACACCTCAACCGGGGACTGTTGCGTCATAAAGCCTCATTCGGTGCAACAGGAGTTGCATACAACCGCTATTTCCTTTATCTCTCCTAACACCGCACCATCCTGATAATACGCCCCCGGATACATATTGCACAAGCACCCCTGTCAGGTTTACAATCCTAAAGATTTTAATATTTCCATCAGATATCAACAGCACGCTAATGACTTTCCCATAAGTTATTTAGCTCTCCACACATTGATATTTTCAAAAACATCAACATATAGAAACCTATAATATCCACAGTTCTGAAAACGTCCTATACAACACCCGGCACCTCACTATATCTACAAAAGTAAATATCAATTACAGAGTTTGCGCAAAAAATGACACAACATGCTAACAAAAATTAACGAACACATGCGGAAATGTAAAAAATTCTTTATAACTTTGTAATACAACCGAAATATTTGATCATAATCCAAGTGATTCAACATTTCACACACAAAAATCTAACATTTTCAACACATTGCCGTCAATAACAGAAATAAAAAATAACACAATATAAAACAACAATCTATTAAATTAACAACTTATGGGAAAGTTTTTACTATCATTAATGTTAATTATATGCATATCGGCAAATTCTTTTGCTGATACATATAATTGGACCTGCAGCTCAACACAAGCATCCAAGAAAGACGAAGTATTTACCTTGGATCTTAACGGAATTGACTGGACAATCACACATAATGTTCAGAAAGGAAGTAGATATTCAGTAAGAGATGGAAATACGCCTATCAGTCTTGTATTCGGCTCAAATAATGCTCCAATATCTACACTAAGCTTTGTTACTGACTACTTCAAAGGAATGATTATAAACAAAGTGTCAATAAAGGCAAAAAGACATTCCAAAGCAAATACAACAGTAGCAACAAAAATAAATGGTACAGAAATCGGAGTAGCAAAAGAAATAAATGCAACCTTCCAAGAAATATCTTTCGAAAACTTATCAGAAGAAGTTACAGTTGAAAATGGTTTTGAAATACTATTTACCAATACATCCGAAGAAACTAAAAGCAACGGAGGCGTATATATTAGCTCTATTGAAGTAGAATATGTTGATGCTTCAGCTGGACCTGCAACTCCTGTTTATGAAATCAACCCAGAAAATCCAGAAGTCATCATAGGGGAAGTTATTGATTTTCCTGAGATTTCACCTTCAAACTTAACATATTCATTCCAAACTGATGACAATGAAGTTATAGAATTAAATACAATAGACAAAACTATCAAAGGATTAAAAATTGGTGAGGCAACTATTAATTTCACCACAGCTCCAGTAGAAGGACAATACCTTGCCGGTTCCGGTTCATTTAAGGTTTCAGTCTTAGGGAAAAATCCTCAAATTTCTTTTGAAAATCCATCTATTTATGGCAAAGTTAATACTGGAGTAGTTTGGCAACAAGTTACAATTACAGATCCCCAAGATAACCCTGGAACTGTAACATATGCCTCATCTGATCCTGAAACCGTTACTGTCGATGCCACAACCGGTGTTATAAAACCAGCAGATGTAAAAAAAGCAGGTGTAGTAACCATCACTGGTACAATAGCCGCTAATGGAGATTATGCAGAGGGTACTGCTTCATATCAGATAGTGGTTGTAGATCCTAATGAAAAAATAGAACCCGGAACAACTGTATTTGACTTTACCACAAATAATCCATATGGCATGACTACTCAGAATGGTGGAAGCTCATATGAACCTAAGATAAAGTCCATAGCTGGCGAAAACGAGACTGTAACTTTAACATTTGGTGGCAATTACAGATCATACAACACATCAAACGCACCATATCATTTGAGACTACAAAAAGGTGCAACATTAAAAATAGCTGTTCCTGAGGGTTATAAAATAACAAAAGTCGGCATAACCGGCAGCGATATCCTTGGAACATATGATCCAGCAAGCGGTAATGTATCTGAATCTGACAATGAAGACCCAGATGGAGGAACATTCTCATACGTATGGATACCACAAAACGAAACAGATAAAGTATCTGAAATTTTATATACATCACCATCCGGACCAAGTGCCGACCCAACTCAAATTAAGAAAATTAATGTGATGTGGGATGCCATTAATTCAGATCAAAAGTCTGCACAACTTACTTTCACACCAAATGTAAATGGTATATATGTTGATGAGATTGCTGAAATAAATGTTGTAAACAATCCCAACAATCGTATAATAACCTATTCAATTCCCGCCCTCACTGAGGATGACTATGACATCGAAGAGAAAGATGGTAAACTTCATATTCTTGTATCCAAGCCCGGATCATATACATTAGAGGCTCGCAGTGTGGCTGGAGATGGATTCCGCGATGGCTTTGCGATAATGCGTTTAAATGTATATCGCCACCTTACGGTATCTGCCGACAATGTACCTCTGGAAAAAGACGAGGTAAACACAGGTTCTAAAACATTCATTACCATTGAGGTTCCGGAAAATGCTTACCTTTACTATAGAATGGAGAACTCTTCAGCCCCCGCTCCGACAGCTGACGAAATATCTGATAACGAAAACCAGCTTCCTGGATATGAACTTTATGAAGACGGTATAGAAATCCCCGCCAAGACCTCTGGAACATTGAATTTCTATATCGCCAACTATGGTTACAAATCGCCTATCCGTAAGATTGCCCTCAGCTTCGAAACAGGAGTAACAGATATCGATGCAAACACTGAAGATGGCGTAGTGCGTCTGTTTGACCTCAACGGCCGTCAAATCAATGGAGAGCCGGAGAAAGGTGTATACATCCGCATTCAGAACGGCAAGGCTTCAAAAGTGCTCGTGAAATAATGCCGAGGTAAAACTGAAGTAACTTTTAATTTCAATTATATGGCAGGATACATGTGCATGCACATGTATCCTGCTTATTTTTTTATCACTTGCCCGGAAGATTATACATTATTAAAGAGAGAATAAATAATTAGAGTGTTCAGTTTCATGTTTCATGTTTCATTTTCAAACCGGCATTTCTCAACAATCGAAATGCTCCTACCAAGTCGTCAAAACATCCGGATATATATCCGACATTATAAATTTCAAGTTAGATAATTGTCACGAAAAGCATAACACCGAGACACAAGGGGACAGAGGTTTTCCTTGCACAGACATTGAAGCTTGAGCCATAATACAGTTTTTAGGCACGGGGGTCTCAAGTCGTAGCTGATATTCACTGCTAATTTTCAGGCGTGCCGAATCATACTTCTTACCTTATACTTTTTACATTATCGAACCGGGTTCGATAAATGGTGATTTATCGGATGGAATTGGGAACATCAAACTGAACACTCTAATAAATAATATGAACCCACTTGATATCCTTTCATAAAAACATTGAAGCTACTTAAATTTATTTTAAAACGAAAGAGCTAAATTGTCAAGATATAAGAGGCTTGATAATTTGACAAATTTTTCAAAAAAAATTTATAGTATAACGATTGCATTTTGATGAAAATATATTAACTTTACACCCGATAAACTGGGGTCACTCAGGGAACAGTGACTTTTTGTTTTCAAATAACCTAATAAGTGACTTTTTTTTAATTTTTAGATTCCCTAATTGATAAAAAATTAAATGAGCAAGCAAAACACCTTTAAATCCTCCGTTATAGGGATGCAGGGCAACCTTCTTTCTTTCGCGCTCAAACTGACCACCGATAAAGAAGAAGCACAGGATCTCGTTCAGGACACAACCCTCAAAGCGCTCAACAATGAGGAGAAGTTTGTGGACAACACGAACTTCAAGGGTTGGATGCTGACGATCATGCGCAATATTTTTATCAACAATTATCGTAAGAGCGTTAGAGAGAACACCATGGTGGATTCTTCTGAAGATTTTCACCATTTGAACCTTTGCCAAGACTCAGGTCTTGAAACGCCCGACGGTGCTTATGCTGTGGGTGAGATATCACAGATACTCGCCAAATTTCCTGCGGATTTCCGCCAACCCTTCTCGATGCACGTAGCCGGTTACAAATATGAGGAGATTTCAGAAAAACTTGACATGCCCTTAGGCACAGTAAAGAGCAGAATCTTCTTTACTCGCAAACGCCTTCGCGAAATCTTGAAAGATTATCGTTAAACCGTATCCCCATTAGATCCTGACTATCGTCATCCGGGTTGTTCCCACCGAATATAATATTCAGATCATATCTAACAAAAGAAGATGCCTGTCAGGCATCTTCTTTTGTTTTAACCCTCACGAGCTCTATACGCGTGGTGGTCATCTTTTCTATCGTAAAGTCAAGATTGTCTATTATGAAGGTATCTCCTTGCTTTGGAAGCGCCTGCAGGCTCTCCAGGATATATCCAGAAAGGGTATGATAATCTTCACTCTCTTTAATCCCGAGACCGAAATCCTCATTTATTGCCGAAATCTCGACACGCCCGGAAAACTCATAAGAACCGTCAGTGAGTTGACGCGCAACAAGACGCTGAACATCATGCTCGTCTTCGATCTCCCCGAATATCTCTTCAACAATGTCTTCGAGAGTGACGAGACCGGAAGTGCCGCCAAATTCATCAACCACCATGGCAAGCGTGCGCTTCTCGCTCATCATGCGACGCATCATCTTGTTGGCAAGCATAGTCTCAGGAGTGAAGATCACCGGCTTGAGCTTGCGTCTCCAGTCTGCCGTGGAATTGAATATTTCCGATATGTGTATATACC
>CAMYSW010000081.1:0-9313 GCA_947297425.1 uncultured Porphyromonadaceae bacterium | reverse complement strand
CTCCTAAACAACATACTCTCTAACGAACGAGGCATACGCTTCGCCGTGATAGTAAATGACATAGGGGAAGTGAACATTGATGCCGACTTGATTCAGAAAGGGGGTGTCGTAGGGCAAGACGAATCGGGTGACCTCGTGGCGTTGCAAAACGGGTGCATATGCTGCACACTCCGCACTGATCTTATCAAACAGATTTCAGACCTCATCGAATCGGCTCGTTTCGACTATATCGTAATCGAAGCAAGCGGTGTATGCGAACCGGCTCCTATCGCCCAGACCATATGCTCGATGGAACAGATGATAAACCCTGCACGCACAGACATTATCCGTCCACGCCTTGATGCGATAGTAACCGTCGTTGACGCCTTACGCATGAAAAGTGAGTTCGGATGCGGAGAGAATCTTGACAGGAGTAAAATTGGAGAGGAAGATATAGAGAACCTCATAATAGAACAGATTGAATTTTGCAATATCATACTCCTCAACAAGGTGTCGGAAGTTTCCAAAGACGAAGCCGCCCATATAAAGGCTGTAATCCGTGCCTTGCAACCGAAAGCATCAATAATTGAATGCGACTATTGCGATGTTGACCTGAACCGGATTGTCAATACATCCCTTTTTGATTTTGAAAATGTCGCAACCTCAGCAACATGGGTACAGGAAATCGAAAAACCGGCAAAAGAGCAAGAAAGTCTTCACCATCATGCTCATGAACATCATCATGAGCATCATCACGAACATGACGATTGCCACCATAAACACTGCCATCATCACCATCATCACGAAGAAGGTGAAGCTGAGGAATATGGCATTGGCACATATGTCTATTTCCGTCGCCGTCCGTTCAATTTTGAAAAATTTGACAGGTTCGTGAATCTTGACTGGCATGCCAATATAATACGCACCAAAGGAGTATTGTATTTCAGTCACAACCGCGACATGTCGCTACTGTTCGAGCAGGCAGGTGTTCAGAAAAACCTCAAGGAAGCCGGCTATTGGTATGCCACTGCACCCGAAGAGGAACTAATGGCGTTGATGGCTCGGGAGCCGGGGCTTCGCCGCGACTGGGATGAAGAATATGGCGACCGCATGATCAAGCTCGTCTTCATCGGAAGGGATCTTGACCGGGATAACCTCGCCTCCGCCCTCGATGCCTGCCTCGAATCCCATTGATATCCCGGCAAACCACAATTTAAACTCCAACCACTTACAACCACATAACAACCACTTTTATCTAATCTATCAAGACTGTCAATCCATCAATCAAGACTATTAATTCACATCTTTTGTTACTATTAGTTAAAGCATTGGAAAGTGGTTGTCATTTGGTTGTAAAATGGTTGGAGTTAATAATTTTAACACGTGGATTAGTAACTATTTCAATTCAATCTCTTTCGGATCAACTATATTATGGAGTATCGCGAATATGGTAAGAGCTGCCGACGAATGAATATTAAGTTTGGAAGTTATATTCTTCCGGTATGTTGTAATAGTATGAAACGATAGACACAATCTGTCGGCAATCTCTTTATTGGATAATCCGTGAGAAACAAGACGGATTATTTCTTTCTCGCGCTCGCTTAGTGCCTCGAATCGTTCCGAAGAAAAGTTTTGTGCTTTCACCGGCTTCCTGTTTCCAACCTTTTTGAATACCGTTGCTTCCAACTTTTTCACAGCAGGTACAAGCAGTTTGTCTTCAATTTCGCAATGAGACACAAGATCATCTCCACATTCAGATATATGAATAAGGGCTTTGCTCAACAAACGCGTGTTCGGAAGCGCATAATGCTGTAGAAATATATCTTTAAGTTCATTAAGTTTCAACACTGCACTATCGTGGTGGTCTGCAAAGTCATCGATCCTAAACTCGGAAGATATGATTCCGTTTTGCAATTGTTCTATATAAGGAAAAACCACATTATCCTCATAGTCCATATGATTGTGGACTTCTTCCATATATTCATCAAAGAACTTTATTATAAGCAATGCAACATTGTCAAGCTGCGACTGATGGACTCCTTTAATAAGTATATCCCTAATGTTCGGCAAACTGAAATCCAGAATATAAGAATGGGAATGTCGCAGATATCCCATCAAATCAGGAAGGCGCACCGAGGCATCAGACACAGATCTGCCGCTTACTATGTTTGCAACCGCCAAAAAGGTGGATGTATCTATTTTATTGTCAGCACATATATCTTCAATAGTACTGTTCCCGAATCCAAAAGGGATTTTGAAACGGTTTAACACCAATAGCAACTGGCTATTATCCTCCAAAATGTCCCGGACACGGTTATCTGATGTATATGTTGCAGAATATTTATACATTGGGTTTTCGTAAAAGGTTTAAGAAGCTGTCTGAGTCACTTCAACACATACAAAGTTACGGACAATCTAAAAATCTCACAATACCCCAAAATAGTTAAAATCCACCATAAGATATGTCTAAACTATGATTCACGAACAGAATGTATCCTATTTTTAGTATATCGTCTGTGTAAATACAAGCGAAATTTCTCCAAATTTTAGGTATTTCCTATTTTTCTATACGGCAGTAATTTTGCATCCAAATTATATATGACATGATTTTTAGAATTTTAATAGTATCATTGATCTCAATATTCAGTGCCACGATCACCGAGGCACGGGAAATTTCCGGCATAGTCTCCGGTATCGTGACATCAACAGACGGCACCCCGATTGATTATGCCACCATATACCTGAAAGGAACAAATTATTCCGGGTCTGCCGATGAAAAAGGAATATACCATATCAAAGTGCCTGCAGGGAAATATATTGTTGTTTTTACGTCAGTAGGTTATGAACCCAAAGAATCAACAATACAAATAAATGCAGACGAACATACTGAGCTGACCGTAAAGTTAAAACCGGTCACGGAGCTTGCCGAGGTGATAGTTGTAGGCAATACTTTAAGCAAGGTAAGGAACTCTGCATTCAATGCAACAGCCGTAAACGCAACAGAATTTGTAAATACAACCAAGACATTGAGTGAAGCACTGGCAAAAGCACCCGGTATGAAAATCCGCGAAAGTGGCGGTGTCGGGTCTGACATGGCGGTTACAATGGACGGCTTCAGTGGGAAACATGTAAAAATATTTATAGACGGTGTGCCTCAAGAGGGAGTCGGAAGTTCTTTCGGGCTCAACAATATACCGGTAAACTTTGCAGAACGCATTGAGGTATATCGCGGGGTGGTACCGGTAGGCTTCGGCGCGGACGCCATAGGGGGAATAATAAATATTGTTACGCCAAAGCATCGGCGACACTGGTTCCTGGATGCATCTTATTCCTATGGTTCCTTTAATACCCACAAGAGTAATGTAAACTTTGGTCAGACTCTAAACAATGGTTTTAAGTATGAAATCAACGCGTTTCAGAATTATTCCGACAATAATTATTGGGTGGATTCACCGGTTGAAGATTTTAGCACAGGAGCCATTAATCGCAAAAAGCTTGAACATGTCCGTCGCTTCAACGACACTTATCACAACGAAGCCATAATTGCGAAATTCGGTTTTGTCAACAAGCCGTGGGCAGACCGTCTGCTGGCAGGATTCACGTATTCGCATATGTATAAGGAGATACAGACCGGTGTACGTCAAGAAATTGTATACGGGCAGAAACACCGTCGCGGACATTCGCTTATAGGTTCAGTTGAATATGGCAAACGCAATATATTCACACGCGGTCTCGATATATCTCTAAATGCCAATTACAATAGGAATGCAACGGTGAATGTAGATACGGCATCTGTAAAGTACAATTGGCGTGGAGAAACCGAAAAACTCAACACCCCCGGTGAACAGTCTTATCAAAACTCACGTGCCAACAATAATAACTGGTCGGCAACTTTTACCACCAATTACCGCCTCAATGAAAACCATCTGTTTACGGTAAACAATGTTTTCAATGCTTTTAACCGCTTTAACGACAATCTTTCGGCAGCCATAGTGAGCAGTGATGAAATCGCCAAAGTGACTAACAAGAATATCATCGGGGTTTCCTATAGATATATGCCTAACTCAAAACTCAATATTACGGCATTCGGGAAACAATATCATCAGTATGTATCGGGACCGATGGCTACCACTGCGGCACAGGATAAATATGTAAAAAGTTCCCGATCCGTCAACGCCTTCGGTTACGGCGTGGCAGGGACATGGTTCATGCCGCTTGGACTTCAGTTGAAGGCTTCTTATGAGAAGGCATACAGACTTCCTACAATAGAAGAGATGTTCGGTGATGAAGACCTTGAAGTAGGTGAAATGGCACTAAAACCGGAGTTGAGCCACAATGTCAATCTTAACCTCAGCTACAACGCTTCATTCGGTAACAACATAATCTATGTAGAAGCCGGATTTATCTACCGTGACACCCGCGACTACATACAGCGTAATATCCTGTCGCTCAGTGGAGGTAAATCAGCCGCGACATACGCCAATTATGGAAAGGTTGACACTAAAGGCATAAGTGTCGCGGCTCGCTACAGTTTTTCAAAATGGCTAAGTTTAGGAGGGAATTTCACACAGATGAATGTACGCGATAACATGAAGACAGCCATGGGAAGTTCGGTAGCCAATATCGCCTATCGCGAACGTATGCCCAATCTTCCATATTTGTTCACCGATTCAGATGTAAATTTCTACTGGCATGGATTGGGAGGAAAGCAAAATGTGCTTACAATCACCTACGATAACCGGTACACTCACAAATTCTGTTATTATGCGTCCAACATCGGTTCAAATAATAACGACTATATGGTGCCTAATCAGTTTGAGCACAATCTGACATTATCGTATGGAATTAAGAAAGGGAGATACAACATATCATTTGAATGTCGCAATTTTACTAACGCCAAACTATATGACAACTTCAGCCTTCAGAAAGCAGGACGCGCATTCTATGGCAAAATAAGAATTTATTTTGATAGTAAGTAACAAAAATTAAAATACACAATAATGAAAAAAGTTTTTATATTAAGCGTATTTACCACGCTTGCAGTGCCTTTGGCTCTCACATCATGCTCAGAATCCGATGAACCCAATAGAGATGGGAACACAGGCACTGCGGAAGAGGGTAAATTTGTGATCTCAGCTTCCGTGCAAGGATCAAACGCTACATCTTATGTGCTTCTCACATCAGAGACACTTGACGGAGGTGTCCTGTCGGCAGAAAGGAACGGTCTGATCAACGACGGGGCAAGCCAATGGGTTTTCCATGGTCAGGACTATCTATATGCCCTTACCTATAACCAAGGCAATGCAGGCACAACACGAAGCTATTTCCTTGACCGGACCGGGTCTGTTCAGCCTCGGGATATGGAATATAAAATAAGCCGTTTCACCTCCTATGGCATTTACGACAGCTACATCATGTCAATGTCAACCGGCAACGGACCGGACACACAGGCTGACGCTAATGGCTATCTTCCCAAAACCCTACTTCTCTCGTATCTCAACGTAGATGCAGAAACGTCTAAAAACAATGATACCTCCACCGGTGCGTATTCTGTGGAAAACTTCCTTGGCAATGGAGAATATGTTACACTCGCAGGCATCCAACAGAGCGGAAACAAGATCTACACAGGAGCTGTTCCAATGGGTTTGAGTCAGTATGGAGCGGCGATTGACGGAGGCAAGTGGATACGCAAGGGTTACGAAGACCTCGTGAAGACAGCTGACGGCGGTTCCAACAGCAGCAGCTACAAGAAAGGGGAGCTACAGTGGACCCAATATCCCGATGAAGGATGGGTTGCAATTTTCAACAGTTCCGACATGATCAATCCGACCCTAATCAAGTCCGACAAAATCAGTTATCCGTGTGGACGATTCAAGTCGCAATACTATCAGACTGTGTGGGCTGCCGACAATGGCGACATATATGTATTCTCGCCATCATACGCCAAGACTATGACCGATCCCCGTCAGCAAACCAAGCATCCTGCCGGAGTTGTGCGTATCCCTGCCGGAAAGACTGAGTTTGACAATTACTATTGCGACATCGAAGAACAAGCCGAAGGTCGTTCGTTCATGCGTTGCTCACCTGCCGGGGGTAATAGGTTCCTTCTTATTATGTATGACCGTCCTCTTTCTCAAGAAGGGTTTGTAGCCACCGATCTTGCTGTCTTTGACGCAGACACAAAGAAACTTACTTTCGTAAAGAATCTCCCTGCCGGCATATCCTCGTTCGGAAAAACTGTATATGTACATGACGGGGCAGTATATATCGCCATCAATGTCGAAAACAATTATCCGGCTATTTACCGTATTGATCCCTCGACGGCAATTGCGACAAAAGGCTTGACTGTAGAAGCTACAGAAATTACCGGATTCGGATTCCTTGAAACAAAAAAATGAGCACATGATAAAACTTTTTCACAAGATACATCTTTGGCTGTCAGTGCCTTTCGGCATCATCATAACCCTGATATGTTTCTCAGGTGCGATGCTCGTCTTTGAGCCGGAGATTACCCGGAGCATCAAGAGTGATGTCTATTATGTTACTTCTGCGGAAAAAGAACCAATCTCCATGAGCGTTCTTATGGAAACCGTTAAAGCATCATTGCCGGATTCAGTGTCTATCACAGGAGTAACGGTTTTTGCCGATAAAAACCGCACTTATCAGGTCAACCTGTCTAAACCTCGTCGTGCTTCGGTATTTATCGACCAATATTCCGGTAAAATTACCGGCAAATACGAACGCATCGGTTTCTTCGGGACGATGTTCAAGCTTCATCGCTGGTTGCTTGACAGCGCCAACCCTCGTGGCGATGGAATAAAAATTGGCAAACTCATAGTTGGAATATCTACAATCATATTTGTAATTGCCCTCATTTCAGGAGTTGTGATATGGTTGCCAAGATTACATAACGGATTAATACGCAGTCTTGCCATAACTACAAAAAAAGGTTGGCGAGGCTTTTGGAGAAGTTTCCACGTAGCCGGTGGAATGTATGCCTTCATTGTTGTCCTTATAATGGCACTGACCGGTCTAACATGGTCATTCAACTGGTATCGCACAGCATTCTATACCGTATGTGGGGTGGAATATACTCCACGAAACTTACGGAATAACACTATCGATAAGAAAGGACATATTAAAAGAGAGCACCAACATTCCGAGTTCGGATGTTGGCAACAGGTTTACAATGAACTGAAAACACAGAATCCGGATGCCCCGCAGATAACAATTGGATTGGAAAACGCATCAGTCACACTTGGAACAATTGGCAACGAACGAGCCTCCGACACATACGTATACGATCATAACTCCGGAGAAATCACACCAAGTATCAAATATGCCGATTCAGTCCCTGCCGACAAGCTTAGAGGATGGATATATTCCATGCATACAGGTAATTTTGGAGGACTTCTTACCCGTATATTATGGTTTCTTGGAGCTTTATTAGGTGCAAGCCTACCTATCACAGGTTACTACCTATGGATTAAGAAGCTGTTTAAAAATTGGGGGTCGTAAGCTTGGCGCAGATTTCCTCTTGAGGAGAAGGAGCATAGCGAGCTATGCTCCTTCTCCTCAAATGAATTTCAACTTGAAGAGAGCCGCCCCAAATTTAAGTTTTATTTTTAAACAACTTCTTAATAATCCAATAATATCGGGACTTGGTGTTCTTCTGCAAAGCAGACTGCTTGGTAAAGCATAGAGTAGGCACATTGTGCGAGATCTTCAGTGCGGTATTTCTCTTCCGGTGTTTTGTTTGTCCTACGAATGAATCCGAAAAGGAGTTTAGGCTCTTTAGTTTTTACCGGAACATAAAATTTATCGTCTCGCCAAGAGAGAATAGTAGCTTCATCGGCTTTCCATAGCTGTCGGTTTAGTTCTTCCAATTCCTGTTTCAGAAGTGAGACTGTGGAGATTGCGCCTTCATTACCAGTGGGGTATAAAGTTACAAAAATAGCCTTCTCCGGAATCGGTAGCCATAGGCCTACCTCATAAAGCAATGAGTTGGTTATTTTCTTTGACATAGCTTCTTGGACTACGGGAGCTTCAAAGGCACTCCACCCGCTTTCTAAATATTCCGGCACCGGACGATTCAAAGAGAGACAAGCCTGTAACATTACCAATGCACCGAAAGCTTCCCAACCAGGTCTGTCGGTATAATAGTCGCATTCTGTTGTTTCGTCCCATAATGGTGAGGAAAGTGGCATGTCGATGTCTGCAGCAATATTTTTAGCCCATTCGGTGACTGCTTCCCGTATTTGATCTATTTCTTTTTTGTCTTCTACGGGTTTTATTTCATTACCGCAACCATCTGTCATTACGCATTTCTGCCCGTTTTCCTCTGACAGCTGCTGTACGATGGTTTTCCAGTTACGGCTGTAGTAACGAGTCAATTTTCCTGAATATATGTCTAAGCCCATATCGTATACATATTAAAGTGTTTTACAAAGTTATTCTTTTTATTCGATTATACATCAAAAATCTTACATTATTATCAATCTCGTACTATTAATGGACATGAAGAGGAAAAAAGTAGCCAAACTCCTTACTCAATCAAGGAGTTTGGCTACTTTTATATAAGAGTGATTCAACAGAGTAAGAGACTAAACTTATCTATCTAATCATAACTTTCCTTTTGTTGATTATATAAATACCCGGGAGAAGGCTATCTCCGGCGGTGGAGAGGGAAACGGCGGTCTTTATCATCCTGCCGTCAATAGTGTAGACGTTAACTGTTTCTGTATCGTTATTTACATCTGCTGTTATTTCTTCTACTGCCGATGAGTTCCCACCGAGATTCCATGCCTGAAGACTCTTCACATTAACCGAACCTTCTGAGAAAGCTTCAATTCCATTGGCATCTTCCGCAGTTGGGAAAACACGAATGGAAGTTGCCCATTTGTCGTTGATAAAAATATCAAGGATGGAATGATCAATAAATATGTTAAACTTAATCTCCTCACCCTCCTTAATAAATTCAGGCAGAAAGCAGCTATATACCCCGTCGTACACTCCGTTATCATTAGGCAGGCGTGTCAATTTAGAGAAATCCACCACAAGCTGACCGGAACGCGGCTGGTATGTGACAGAGCCCTTGGCTTCATCATTTTTGAATATATTGAATCCGAACGGGGTCTGCCCTACTGTAAACGTGGCGCATATCTCAACCTCCCTACCCGATACCGGTTCAAGAGATAGTGCTCCGTCAAGCGAAAAATCTTTTTTCTCAAATCCAGTTGCACTTCGCATCTCCGATAAACCACTCCAAGGTTTCTGAATCAGATTGCCGTCAACATCAAGACTCCATTCGCGTGGAAGCGAATAACAATGAGCC
>CAMYSW010000080.1:0-9390 GCA_947297425.1 uncultured Porphyromonadaceae bacterium | reverse complement strand
GTAGGGGAGACATGCTAATATTCAACAACTCTGAGATGGTACGTGTTCAATGTGCATTCATAGACACCCCTGAAGTTGAATCAATATGTGACTATGTAGAGAAACAGCCTTATGCTCCGGGACCATATGAATTGCCAGAACCACCGATGCTCAATAATGATGAAGGAGCCGGGGGTGGCGGTCCAGTCGGCGACCGTGATCCTTTATTCGAGGAAGCAGCACGCAGGGTTGTAACTTCCAACACTGCTTCCACTTCATCTTTACAGAGAGTTTATTCAATCGGATATAACCGTGCCGGCAAAATTATGGATCAATTGGAAGCAGCCGGGATCGTAGGGCCTTCACAGGGTGGTAAACCACGTGCCGTGCTTGTAGATCCGGTGGGACTTGAAAGCATCCTTGCAAGCATATAATATGCCGTATTACTTAATGATACTTAAATAAATTAAAACGGATGAGAATTTTAAGATATATATTGTTTTGCTTTTCATTATTGTCGATTTTCAATGCATCAGCTCAATCGGCAACAGAAGTCATGAGCAAAGCTGCCGCAAAGACAAAAGCTGCCAAAGGGATCATAGGAACTTTTTCTGTCGCTACGTCAAAAGGTAACTTTTCAGGATCACTCAAAGCAAATGGATCTAAATTCGCATTTATGACGCCGACTGTGTCTTCCTGGTATAATGGAAAGAATTTATGGACTTATAATTCTGCATCAAAAGAGACAACTCTTGTAACGCCTACAGCCTCTGAAATATCAGAATCCAACCCATTGGAGTATCTTAGAACATATTCTGCCAATTATTCTGCTTTCTTTTCAAAAAAGAAAGCAAACGGAAAGTATATTGTCAATCTCTTGCCAAAGTCTAAGCGTAATTCCATAAAATCGGTTGAGATTACTATAAATGCAAAATCATTAAAACCGGAAAAATTCGTTATTATTCCGAAGGCTGGAGACAAAACTACCATCAGCGTAAAATCACTTGATTATACCAGATCCGTAAAAGACTCTGAATTTGAATATCCCAAATCTAAATATCCCAAAATTCAGATTATAGATCTGAGATAAGTAATTTATTATAGTAGAGTGTTAATAATATAAGTAAATAATAAAAATTAATCGATATATGTAAGTAATGAAATCTTACACTATAAAGCTTATTCTTTTTGGTTATTTTACCTTGTAATTCAGTCGTATATGCTTATATACTCTTTCATTACGCGGCAAAAATATCTCAAAAATAACAGCGTTTTATATGTGTATTAATTTTTATTACTTACTTAACCCAAACATAGATTCTATCATGACAGAAGAAAAAACAAAAGTTTTAATAATAGGTTCCGGACCCGCAGGATATACCGCAGGTATATATGCATCAAGGGCAAACCTTAATCCTGTAATTTTCGAAGGAAATCAACCCGGTGGTCAATTAACTCAAACCACTGAGATTGAAAACTTCCCCGGTTATCCAAGTGGTGTGCAAGGCATGGAAATGATGCAGCAGCTTAGAGATCAGGCAGAACGTTTTGGCGCACGTATCGTGTCCAGAATAATCGAGAGCGTTGACTTTTCTCAGCGTCCGTTCCGTTGCGTAGATGACAGAGGAGATGTAATAACTGCCGACACCGTCATAATATCTACAGGTGCATCAGCCAAATATCTTGGCATTCCGGATGAAGAGAAATATAATGGTTTAGGTGTCAGTGCGTGTGCCACATGCGACGGCTTTTTCTACCGAAAGAAAACTGTAGCTGTAGTAGGAGGCGGAGACACTGCATGCGAGGAAGCGTTATACCTCTCCACACTTGCGAAAAAAGTGTATATGGTAGTCAGGAAAGACTATTTGAGAGCTTCCGATATCATGAAAAAGCGCGTTAACGAAAGAGAAAATATCGAGATTCTATTCAACTGCAACACCGTAGGACTTTTCGGAGAAGAAGGTGTGGAAGGTGCACGCCTTGTGCGTCATCTCGGAACCCCGGAACAAGAAGAGTTTGACATACAGATTGACGGTTTCTTCCTTGGCATAGGGCATCGGCCCAACACTGAGATTTTCCAAGGACAAATCGAGCTGGACAAGGAAGGCTATATCAAGGTAAATGCTCCCTATACAACCACCAGCGTAGCAGGAGTGTTTGCTGCCGGGGACTGTGCCGATCCCATTTACAGGCAAGCTGTCAGCGCCGCCGGCACAGGATGTAGGGCGGCTATAGACGCAGAACGATACATCCTTGAAAACAATCTGTAGTATTGACACTAAGCATCCTGTAGATGGAAGATAAACAGACTATACTTGACCGCAGATATTTGAGAATGGCGCGAATCTGGAGTGAAAATTCCTATTGTCAACGTCGCAAAGTAGGTGCCATTCTTGTGAAAGACAAAATGATAATTTCGGACGGATACAATGGGACTCCGGAAGGTTTTGCCAATATCTGTGAAAGTCCGGAGGGTGTGACATATCCGTATGTATTGCATGCGGAAGCAAATGCTATAACTAAAGTTGCACGTTCCAACAACTCAAGCGAAGGTAGCACTCTTTATGTATCCGCCAGTCCCTGCATGGAGTGTTCAAAATTGATAATCCAAGCCGGAATCAAACGAGTCGTTTTTTCTGATATCTATAGGATCACCGATGGTCTTGATTTGCTTAAAAAAGCTGGAATAGAGGTTGTGCATTTACCATTGGAATCTGTTTGTGAATAATTAATCGAAAGTCAGTATAATGGCTAAGAAGAGAAATATATCAGCCGTACTGCTTCCTGCAGCTATAGCTGCAGGAGTAATAGGAGGAATCTTCATCGGCAAATATGAAGCCGTAAGGAAACTTTCTCCAGGACAAGAGAAATTGCAGACTATATTAGGTTTGATACGCAATCAGTATGTGGACCAGATCGATATAGATTCCTTGATGGACACCACAATTCCGGATCTTTTAGCTTCACTTGATCCCCATTCTGCATATATCCCAAAATCCGAACTTACCGCTACCAATGAAGAGTTGGAAGGAGCATTTGGAGGTGTTGGCGTATCATTTCAGATACTTTCAGATACGGTGAAAGTTATAGAAGTCGTTCCAGGTGGTCCGGCAGAAATGGTAGGACTTCAACCGGGCGACATGATTCTTGAAGCTGATGGCAAGACTCTTCATGGTGCAAAAGTGAGGAATCAGGATGTGTTCAAACACCTTCGCGGTAAGGAAGGCACAAAAGTAAGCCTCAAAGTGAAACGCAGGGGAGTATCAAAGATTTTGACTTTCGATGTTATCCGCGACAAGATTCCTGAATATAGTGTTGATTCAAAGTATATAATATCTGACAATATAGGTTATATCCGTGTCAGCAAATTTGCAAGGACTACCTACAACGAGTTTTTCAACGCCCTTGTTGAACTCCGTAAGAAAGGGGTCAAAAAGTTTGTGCTCGATTTCAGAGGCAATAGCGGCGGATTCATGGATCAGGCTATATATATGGCTAACGAGTTTCTACCTGCAGGTAAAATGATCGTTTATACACAAGGCAGAAGACCGGAGAATGAAACAATGGCAATCAGTGATGGCAACGGACAGTTTCAAGATGTTGAAGTTGCTGTCCTGACGAATGAATTTTCCGCTTCAGCTTCCGAGATTTTTGCCGGTGCAATTCAAGATAACGACCGTGGACTTGTGATCGGTCGCCGTTCATTCGGTAAAGGTTTGGTGCAAAATCCAATTGTCCTGCCAGACAGTTCCGGTATCAGACTAACGGTTGCAAGATATTACACCCCGTCCGGACGATGCATCCAGAAAGAATACAAAAGAGGTCGTGACGGAAAATATGATCTTGACATACTTGATCGCTACAATCATGGAGAGTTTTATTCTAAAGACTCCGTAAAAGTCGACAAGAGCAAGATATTTAACACTCCCAATGGACGTACCGTGTATGGAGGGGGAGGAATAATGCCTGATGTGTTTGTTCCGGAAGACACCACCGGCTACACATCGTATTATCTTGAAGCTCTCAATAGGGGACTTATCCAGCGCTATGCGGGAGAATTTGCAGAAACCTACCGACCAATGTTAAAAGGCAAAGATTCTAAAGCTGACCTTGAAAGAATAATGCCTCGTGACAATATGCTACTGAATAACTTCGTGTCATTTGCTGCTAACAATGGATTGCCGGCACGCTGGTATTATATAAATAAATCGCGGGCATTGCTCCTGAATCAACTGAAAGCTGTGATTGCAAGAGATTTAATAGGCTTCAATGCATTCCTGGAAATACTCAATCAATCAGATCCGACAGTGTTGAGGGCTGTCAAGGCACTTGAAGAAGGAGAATCACCGATAAACATAACTAATTAATTTAATCTTCCATATTCCCTCAATGTAAACCATTGAGGGAATATGGAGTTTTTATTTTAAAAAGATTCTTAACTTTATGATACTATGGAAAAAAACGAAATCAGAAGAAAAATTAAAGCATTAAGATCAATGCTGCTTGAGCCTGAGCGAATAACTGCGGCAGATGAAGTGTTTGCAAGATTGGAAAAGACGGCTGCATTTTTAATGTCAGACCACATATTAATGTACCATTCGCTTCCTGACGAACTTTCTACACGCAACTTCCTTTCCAAATGGCACGACAGAAAACATTTTTATCTCCCAAGAGTTAACGGTGTAAACCTTGAGATACTTCCATATGAGGAAAGCCGTCTTGAATTAGGTGCATTTCAGATAGAAGAACCAATAGGTGACAACGTCATTAATCCCGATATTTTAGAACTGATTATTGTTCCGGCAGTTGCATATGACCGCAACGGCAATCGTCTTGGCAGAGGGAAGGGCTTCTATGACAGGCTTCTCGGTTCAACAGCAGCTACAAAAATTGGAATCGGATATGAATTTCAGATAATAGACCAGGTTCCAATAGAACCACATGATGTCAAAATGGATATGATAATCACTCAAAATTCATGTATTGTTATTAAGAATGGCTGTTTACACTAAAGAATCAAAATTATGTGACCCCATATTTGAAGATCCGTCGATAGTTGCCGTGATCAACCGCTTTGGGATATATCTTGGAGTGGGAGATGGCACTATTGACGAAATCTGCCAAAAAGTAGGAATTGATACAGACTTTTTCTTGGCTGTAATCAACACTTATCTGAACCCGGATTATTTTCCGGAAAAGATAGTGGAACGCACACACCTGACAATGGTGATAAATTATCTTGAACAGACAGACCATTATTACAGTCAGATCCAGTTGCCAAATATTGACCGCCATTTTGATCTTTTAATGAAAAAGATTAATCAGGAAAATAAAGATAGCGGGATTATTGAAAACAATCTTCAATTGCTTAAAAAATTCTATCTTGAAGTCAAAGATGAATTGCTCACATCAATACATGACGATTGCAACTATTGGTTTCCA
This sequence comes from uncultured Porphyromonadaceae bacterium, assembly GCA_947297425.1. GTDB lineage: Bacteria > Bacteroidota > Bacteroidia > Bacteroidales > Muribaculaceae > Lepagella. Next base: position 3,969 of record CAMYSW010000080.1, on the reverse strand, counting down.
TTATTAAAAGATAATCAGGAAAAGGCATTTCAGCAAATAGGCGAAGGATACGGTATATTGAATGGAAACAGGCTTGAACTTCCATTCGACAAATTTGGGCTTGAAGATAAGATCAGGGATTTGATCTCATTTTTCATTATTCATCTCAAGGGTATCTACGATACCAATCTTTGTTTAGCTGTGGTGAGTGCCATCTTTGTCCTTGACAAGGACATAAGGCAGAATAATCGCATCAGGGACAGAATATTGAAGCCATTATGCACAAGATAGCCATTGTCGGTCTTTCATCATTGGAAACAATAGCCATACGCAAGATACTTGAAGATTATTCAGGGATCCATACGGAAAGTTATGTTTCATTTAACAATCTCCATGAAATAGGAGACATGTTTGATATGTTCTTTGTCTCATGTGATATAATCATGCGCAATCTTGACTTTTTTCTTCCACGGAAGAATCGTGTGGTCGCCATATCTCATGAATTTGGAAATGAGAATAATAGTTTCGTCACAATTGGCAGAGACTCGGACCTTACAGAGATTATCTCAGTAATAGACAAAAGTATTGGAGAATGGAAATGCCGTGAAGATAATGGAGAATTGACCATGAGGGAAATAGAAGTTTTAAAAGAACTTGTATCCGGACTGACAATAAAGGAGATTGCTGACAGGTTATTCATATCTCCAAGCACTGTTATAACCCACCGCAAGAACATTTCATCCAAACTTGGGATAAGGTCGGTATCCGGTTTATCACTGTATGCTCTCATGAATGGTATCGTTTAAAGCATAAGTAAGTGTCAAGTATGTTTTAAAACATACTTGACACTTACTTAATTAATAGGTTTTCTTTGCAATTTGAAATTAAAAAACTATCTTTGTAACATACTTGTAGCATCTGAATTAGCATTTCAATGCAATATGACATAAAAAATCCACTTCATACACCACGATTTCACAAACAACATAACATATTTAAACCAATCATTATGATTATTAAGAGAATGTTAAGTGCGGCAATAATGCTTGCAGGGGCATTTGGAGCTTTTGCACAACAGCCGCAAATGCAGCCACTGCCGCTTAATCCGGCAGTGAAACATGGAACGCTGCCTAATGGTCTTCAGTATTTTATTCTTCACAATGAAGAACCTAAAGAGCGTGCGAACTTCTATATCGCACAAAAGGTAGGATCAACACTCGAAAGTTCCGAACAGCTTGGATTGGCTCACTTCCTGGAGCATATGGCTTTTAACGGAACAAGTCATTATCCAGGTAAGGATATGCTAAATTATCTTCAGGCTAAAGGCATCCGCTTTGGTGCCGACATTAATGCTTATACGGATTTCGATGAGACCGTGTATAACATAAACAATGTTCCCACTACAGATGCCGCCTTGATGGATAGTGTGTTGCTTGCCATCCATGACTGGAGCTGCGAAATTCTGCTTGAAGAGGATGAAATCAATGCCGAGCGCGGGGTGATTGAAGAAGAATGGCGTTCAAGAAATAATGCCGGTTCACGTATGCTTGAATATGTTCTTCCAAAAATCTACCAGGAGTATCAGTATCAGCAGACTCCAATCGGCAAGATAGAAGTTATTCGTAATTTTCCACCGGAAGTATTACGTGCATATTATAAAAAATGGTATCGTCCGGATCAGCAAGGTATAATTATTGTCGGAGATTTCGATGTTGCAGAAATGGAGAAAAAGGTGATTGATCTTTTCTCTCCCATACCTATGCCTGAAAATGCAGCAGAAAGAACTTATCCCACAGTCAGCGACAACAAGGAACCGATATTCGTTTTCTTTGATGATCCGGAAAGCCAATTCCCACGATTGACATTAAGCTTCAAGACGGAAAAAACACCGTTCGAGATGCGTAACACACTTGCCGGTTTCGTACAAGACGAACTTCTTGAATCAATAATAGCCAGATTGATAAACACCCGTTTGGATGAATATAGCCAGAAACCTGAGTGTAAATATGCTTTCGCACGTGTTGGCTTTGGAAATTATTGGATATCTAAGACAAAAGCGTCATTCACGATTACAGTTGTCGGAAAAACAGAAATGAAAGAGGCCTTTGCCGAGGCTATTGCAATTATTGCCAGAGCTTGCAAAACAGGATTTACGGATTCAGAGCTTCAGCGAGTGCGCGACACAATGATTTCAAGATATGAAAAAATATATAACGAAAGAAACAAGACAACAAGCGACGCTCTTGCATCTGAGCTTATTCGTCATTTCGTTGATAATGTGGCTACACCTGGCATAGAGACAAAATTCGAACTTGCCAAACAGCTTCTTCCCAACATTCCTGTCCAGGCTATAAATCAGGTAGCTGCAACAATACTGACTCCGGAAAATCAGGTAATGGTAATTGATCAGCCAAGAAAAGAAGGATTCACGGTAGTGACCGAACAGGATATGCTTCCAATTCTTAATAACGCCATGAATGCAGAATATGAAGCTTATGTTGATGAAGTGATCACAGATCCTCTTATTGAAAAACTTCCAAAACCAGGAAAAATTAAATCTCAGACATCCGGAAAATTTGGAACAACTGAGCTTGTACTCTCTAATGGCGTAAAAGTGATTGTTAAACCCACTGATTTTAAGGATGACGAAATACTCATGACTGCATTCAAGGACGGAGGCAAACGCTCTTATCCTGAATCTCAGGCAGCCAATGTTCTCCTTATGGAAGATGCATACTCTGTAAGCAAATTAGGTAGTTTCGACAATACGAAACTCAGGAAATATCTTGCCGGCAAAATGGCTGGTCTTTCATTCTCTATCGGAAATACTGTGACCGAGTTCGAAGGCATGAGTTCCGTTAAGGACCTTCCTACGCTTATGGAACTTATATACGCTGCGTTCACGTCTATAAATCCGGATCCTGCAACCTATAATGCACAGATGGATCAAGCTCGCACTTTCTTGAAAAACCAAGATGCGAACCCTGACAAGATATTCAACAAGCATCTCGCAGCAGCAAGATACGGCAACAATCCCATGTTCCAGGAAATTGACATCAACACTCTTGATGCTGCAAACTATCTTGAAATGCTTGACATGATCAAACAGGCTACAGCCAATGCCGCTGATTACACTTTCATTTTCGCCGGCAATGTTGACATCGATACCCTCAAACCACTTCTCGAGCAATATGTAGCAACACTTCCTTCATCAAAGAAAGGGAAGACAGCTGTTAAAAACCTTTCTTCAATCAGTATTGCAAGCGGACAAGTTGTAGACCATTACAAACAGCCGATGCATTCTCCCAAATCTCAAGTTTTTGCCATTTCTTCAGGAACCAATGTGCCATATTCAATTGAGAACTCTGTTAAACTAAGCATGATAGGGCAGATCCTGAGCATGGTTTACACAGAAACTCTTCGTGAAGAGATGGGCGGCACATATAGCCCCGGGGCAGGCGCGGTATTGAACCCGCATACCGGTCAGTGGATGATTCTATATACATACCAGACAAACTCTGACATACTCGGCAAGATGGAAGAACGCGCCAATGCAGAATTGATGAAGCTACTGAATGAAGGTGCAAGCGAGAAAGACTTCAACAAAGTTAAAGAGGCAGCGATGAAACAGTATGAGATAAACGTTCGTAACAATAGTTACTGGACCAACAACCTGCTCATGCTCGAAAAGGGTATAGACGACATAACCAATCATAAAGCCGCAATCGAGAATCTAACACTCGCAGACTTAAATAAATTCATGAAAGGTCTCTATAACGGCAAGAACCGTATAGAAGTTATCATGGAAGGTGTAGAAGCTAAATAATAGTTTCACTTAAATATTTATAAAAATAAGGTCGGACACAACGTTGTTCGACCTTATTTTTATATCTTTGCATAAAGATTAGAATGATCTCTTATTTAAGTAAGTAATGAAAATTAATCGATATATGTAAGTAATGAAATCTTGCACTATAAAACTTGTTCTTT
>CAMYSW010000079.1:0-9545 GCA_947297425.1 uncultured Porphyromonadaceae bacterium | reverse complement strand
CCACATAACCGATCCTAATAATATTGAAGTAAGCACATATGTTCGTTTGGACCAAGGCATCTTCAATTATAATTGTCTTGCTTTCCTCGTGAAACCGGACTTTGAGAGCACCTCGGGACAAGTGGAGATACTTTCCATGGCTGGCTCTCCTATGTTCTTGCAAAAAGATTATCGCACACGGTTCGATACAACAGTCTCCTATCCTCTTATGGTGCCGGGAGAGTATTACGCTATAATGATGGGATATCAATGGGGATCAAATTATGTCAGTCTTAAAGGACAACCTACATACTTACGTCTAAGCACCTCTGACGTAAATGAGTTGCCCGAAAATGAAACCGACAACAATGGCGAGATCTTCAATCTTCAAGGAATAAGCCTCGGATATGATTTCGACTCCCTCCCAGCCGGTTTATATATCCGCAACGGAAAGAAAATAATAAAGAAATGATTTTAGGCTTTAGGCTTTAGGTGTTAGGCTTTAGATTTAGATTTAGATTTAGATTTAGATTTAGATTTAGATTTAGATGTACTAACAGAAACCTTAGAAACCTTGTAAAATTTTATACCCCGCCAAAATGCAAATGCATTTTGGCGGGGTATAAAATTTTACATATTCTTAGAGTGCTTAATATTAAACACCTCAAAATTAGGCATAAAAAAAATTGATTGTCCTCCCGACAACCAATCTTACGTTAACCTTAAAATCTAATACCATGAAAAACTCAATGCAAAATTACAAAATATTTTTGAAACATGTCATAAAACATCAAAAAATATTTGGATTTTAACATTCTTTAAGTTTGAGTTTATTATAAGATTTAAACTTGTTAAGATTCTAATTTAATCAAATAACTATATTCCAACACTTTAATTGACACACTTGGCAAAACTGCCGGTTGGAGACATCTGTTAAAGTAATGATGTTGGCATTATCGTTTTTTTTGACTAACTTTGCGTTGAGAAGCAGCTTATCGGTTAGTGCTGCATTCATCCTTTCAAATTTAACGATGGAAAAAGAAATAAACGTAGACGGCTTGACATTTGTGCCGTATCTGACGAGCGACCGGATCGCAGAACAAGTGAAACGCGTGGCTAATGAAATCCGCAACGACCTTGGCGATTCCTGCCCTATCTTTATTTGCGTCCTAAACGGCGCGTTCATGTTCGCAGCAGATCTTTATAGGGAGATAGGAATAAACAACTCGGTTATCACATTTGTTAAATATTCAAGTTATGAAGGCACCCAGTCCACAGGTAAGGTAAAAGAGGTGATCGGACTTAAGGAGGATATTTCAGGCAAGGACGTAGTGATTATCGAAGACATTGTAGACACCGGGCTTACTGCTGTCAAGATGATCGAAGATCTCAAGGCTCGCAATCCGCGCTCAATCCGTTTCGCCACGTTACTACATAAACCCGACAGCTGCAAGACCGGTTTCAAGCCGGATTATGTAGCATTCACCATTCCGCCAAAGTTCATAATCGGCTATGGTCTCGACCTTGACGGCAAAGTGAGGAATCTGCCTGACATATACGTTATAAGAGAAGAAGCAGATAACCTTGATATTGACAAAAAAATGAAAGACACGCTGAATGTGGTAATCTTTGGCGCCCCCGGCAGTGGAAAGGGAACCCAAAGCGCAAAACTTATCGACAAATATGGTCTTTACCATATCTCCACCGGCGAAGTGCTCCGCGATCATATAAAAAGAGGAACGGAGTTAGGCAAGATAGCTGACTCATACATATCAGAAGGGCACCTCATTCCGGATGACCTGATGATACGTATCCTTGACAATGTGCTCGAAAAGGAAGCAGCCGACAAAAAGGGTGTAGTATTCGACGGATTCCCCCGCACCATCCCGCAGGCTGAAGCCCTTAAGGAATTACTCAAAAAGCGAGGAACAGATCTGCACGCCGTAATAGGACTTGAAGTGCCGGAAGAGGAACTCATGGAGCGCATGATACGCCGGGGACAGGAAACAGGACGTGCCGACGACAATCCCGAAACAATCAAGAATCGCCTAAAAGTGTATCATGACCAGACCCATCCCCTCCGCGAGTATTACACTAAAGAAGGGAAATACCTTCCGATAAACGGCTCCGGCATAGTGGACGAAATCTTCAACGAGATTGCACGTGGATTAGAGAGTCTTGTATAGTTTTTTTTGTTTTCGGTTTTCAGTTTTCAGTTTTCAGAATTGACCGAAACAACTGGATAGTTTTAAGTTTTCGGTTTTCGGTTTTCAGAATTGACCGAAACAAACAACTGAAAACCGAAAACCGAAAACTTAAAACTAAAAACTGAAAACTGAACACCCAATAAACATAATTGAAAAGCGTTAAATCAATATGAGATTTAACGCTTTTTCTTTATTCATCATATTGATCACGGCTTTAATTTCCGTCGGCTGCAAGACTCCGAAACTCTCGGACGCGAACGAGCAGATGGAACGCGGTGAGTTTTTCAATGCTGCCAAAACATATAGAGCGGTATACAATAAACTTTCACCCAAGAACGAACGGGAACTGCGTGGAGAGGTGGCATACAAGCTTGCTACCTGTTACCGCCGCCTGAACCAGGCTCCACGCGCATCAGCGGCATACCAGAATGCCATACGCTACGAATATCCGGATTCCATGGCTTTTTACTATCTCGGTCGCTCGCTTCAGGCAGAGGGTAAATATAATCCCGCAATCGAAGCTTACACAACGTTTTTAGAGTGGAGACCGGATGACGCACTTGCCAAGGAAGGCATAAGGGGATGTCGCAAGGCAATACGTGCCAAGACAGAACCAAAGAGCAGATATGTCGTTAAGAATGCAAAGATATTCAACTCCCAGCGCTCAGACTTCGCTCCGATGTATCTTGACAAAACCCTGAATACCCTATATTTCACCTCTTCAACCGAGAAGGCGACAGGAACCAACAAATCCGAAATTACAGGTACAAAAAAATCGGATATCTTCTTTTCCACTAAAAACGAACGTGGAGAATGGCAACGACCCGAACCGGCTGCCGGAGAACTTAACACAGATGCCGACGAAGGCATCGTGAGTTTCTCTCCTGACGGACAGACAATGTATCTGACTGTGGCTCGCCGCTCACTAAATTCCGATACGTCTGTGGAAATCTACACGTCAAAACGTTCTGACGCATCATGGAGTGCACCTCAAAAATATGAAATAACAGCCGACACCCTGTCGGCATACGGGCATCCCGCCGTATCACCGGACGGCACCTATCTTTATTTCTGTTCAGATATGCCGGGAGGTTTCGGAGGCAAGGACATATGGCGCATAAACCTGAAGTCACCGACAGGCTCATTGGAAAACCTCGGTGAACAGATCAACACTTCGGGTGACGAGATGTTTCCGTATGTACGAACTGATTCTTTATTATATTTTTCTTCAGACGGACATCCGGGATTCGGTGGACTCGATATTTTCCGGGCAAAGCTAAACAGCACAGGTCAGCGGTGGAGCGTAGAGAACATGGGAACACCCATGAACAGTCCCGGTGATGATTTCGGTATAACTTTCGGAACCGGAGAATCCGGTTTCTTCAGTTCGAACAGGCGTGATGCACGCGGCTTCGACAGTATCTACAGTTTCGAGTTGCCGGAAATTAAAGTGACAATATCGGGATATGTACTTGACAAAGACGAGGAACCTGTGCCTAACGCAGTAATAAGGATTGTAGGAGACGACGGTTCAAATCAGAAGGAGATAGCCCGCGATGACGGTTCATTCAGATTCAAACTCGAACGGGGTGTGAAATATGTAATGAAAGCCGGAGCTAAAGGTTACCTGAATATCAAACAGGAGTTTGAATCAGGCATGGAAGAGGAAAATGCAGACTATGTGGTTGATTTCATACTTGCAGCAATCAACAAGCCGCAGGTGGTAGAAAATATTTTCTACGATTTCGATAAGGCTACTTTACGTCCGGAATCAAAGACTGCACTTGACGAGATGGTAAAGATCCTCAACGAGAATCCGAACGTGACCATAGAGATGGGTGCACATACAGACCGCAAAGGTTCTGAGGAATACAACATCGGGCTCTCCAACCGCCGCGCAAAGAGTGTTGTGGACTATCTTATAGACGCAGGCATAGATCCAAAACGTCTCACATGGAAAGGTTATGGGAAATCTACTCCCAAGCGGATAACCAAACGTATAAACCGCGAGTTTCCACAATTTGCGGAAGACACACTACTCGACGAAACCTTCATCGAAACCCTCTCCCCCGAAGACCAGGAAGCTGCCGACCAAATCAACCGCCGCACCGAGTTCCAAGTCACATCAATTGATTATGAGTATTATTAGGAGTTAGGTTTTAGGCGTTAGGCTTTAGATTTGCCGAATATAAGTTTTAACGCCTAACGCCTAAAACCTAACGCCTAAAACCTAAAAACCAATGACCCACACATACGATTTTCTTAAGGAGCTTAAAAGCAATAATAACAGGGAATGGTTTAATGCAAATAAGGAGCGTTACCAAACTGTTAAAACTGAAGTTGAGGTGTTCACCCAGCAACTCATAAACGCAATCACGGAAATAGAACCGGATGCTGCACGTCTCACACCTGCCGACTGCACTTACCGCATATACCGTGATACACGTTTTTCGCCTGATAAGACACCTTACAAAACCCATATCGGCATATTCATATGTCCCGGAGGAGGAAAGAAAAGCTTCAGGAGCGGATATTATATCCATCTGGAACCGGACAACTCATTCATCGGAGGTGGATGCTGGTGCCCTCCCGCTCCATTGCTTAAAGAGATACGTCAATCCATCTACGACAATATCGAAGAGTATCTCGAAATAATAAACAACCCTGAATTTAAAGAACTATATAAAGAAATAGGGAGCAATCCGCTGAAGACCGCTCCCAAAGGATTCCCCAAAGACTGGGAATATATTGATCTGTTGAAGCCTCGCGACTACACGGTGATGGCTCCCGTTCCGGATACATTCATGCAATCTCCGGATGCCGTTAAGAACATCATGAAATATATGCAGGTGCAATACCCTTTCAACAGTTTTATCAATTATCTTTTCAACGAGGAATAAGCAGAAATGCAGGCGAGTTGATTATGCTATATACTCAAAGCATTCCTTGCATTTTGCAGTAATAGCTGACCAATCTGAAGCTGCTATAACATCTTTAGGGAAGAGCTTTGAACCCATGCCAACACAGAAAGCACCGGCATCGAACCAGGATTTCAGGTTTGCTTCGTTGGGTTCAACACCTCCGGTGACCATGATCTTCGACCATGGCATCGGAGCCATCATCCCTTTGACCAGTTTGGGACCGAGCACATCACCGGGGAACAGTTTGCACACCTCACAACCGGCTTCCTGCGCCCATCCCACCTCCGAGACACTTCCGCATCCTGGAATATAAGGCACTCCACGACGGTTACAGGTTTTTGCGACATCCACGTTGAAAAGAGGACCGACAACGAAGCATGCTCCCAATTGCATATACAATGCAGCTGTAGCCGCTTCCACTACCGAGCCGACACCAACTGCCATCTCCGGGCATTCAAGGGCGGCATACTTTACAACTTCTTCAAAAACTTCATGAGCGAAGTCACCCCTGTTCGTAAACTCAAACAGGCGGACACCACCATCATAACAAGCTTTAAGCACAGCTTTAGCCGTGGCAGCGTCCTTATGATAGAAGACAGGCACCATCGGAGCCGCTTCCATCTTCTTCAATACTTCTAATTTATCAAATTTAGCCATAGTTTTTAGGTGTTAGGCGTTAAGCATTAGGCTTTAGGTGTTAGGCTTTAGGCTTTAGAATCTTCGCCGAATTTGTTTGTTTTAGTCTAAAGTTTAGCGTTAGGTTTTAGTTCCTAATTAATTATTAACCATTAATTATTAATTATTAATTATTAACCATTAACCTTCTCCCTAACGCCTAACGCCTAAAACCTAATGCCTACTTAAAACGATATATTGCGAACGTATTTGCCGGAATTGTCACCACGGGAGAGGCAGAGGGGTCGATTGAGAGAGACTGCTTCACGGGTTTCACTCGATCCGGATTATCAAGCGTGTTCTCAGTCCTGTCGTCAGCATGAAGCGTCTCGATGTTCATTTGCGAGAACTTACCTTTCAGCCCTTTAAAATCAAGCTTGATTTCCTGAGGTTTGTCGGAAGTGTTTACGATCTTCACAATGTAATCCTTGGCATCATTATCGTATGCTGTGGTAGCAAAGATGCCATCCTGACCTTCAAGACCGGCAGCGGGCTGTTTGCCAAGAGTTGTCGGAACAACACGCGATCCCCTATTGAGTCCATACATCTGTTGCACATAATAACTTGCAGTAGGCATGCTGCGAAGGTTATCAAACCATATCATGTCCGGACGCCATTGCCATCCGTCTACATGTGCGAAGAGAGGTGCATATGTAGCCATCTCCACAATATCAGCGTTCCTTTCCAATCCTGTCATGAATGCCGCTTCACAAAGAGCCGCGCCAAAATGGTTCTGGTTGTTTCCTTTGGTATGGCATGCATATTCACCGGCAAAGACTTTCGGACCTTTACGGTCATAGGAATCATAACGGGCACCCTGGCTGAGGAACCATTCATCAGGGCGATAAAAATGCTCGTCGACAAGATCAACCTTCAGTTTCTTCATTTCAGGCCAAAGATAATCGAATTTATCCCCCTCGGAATCAGGACCGGACGAACCGATGATACGGATATCAGGATACTTGGCACGTATCGCTTTCACGAACGGGGCAAGACGCTCTACATATTCAGGACCCCACTGCTCATTACCTACTCCGATATATTTAAGTCCGAAGGGTTCGGGATGACCCATATCAGCGCGAAGAGCACCCCATTTTGAAGAAACAGGACCATTGGCAAACTCTATAAGATCAAGGGCATCCTGAATATATGGATCAAGTTCTGCAACCGGCACATGAGCCGACATGTCATGATTCTGATACTGGCAGGAAAGACCCACATTCACCACAGGAAGCGGAGCCGCCCCAAGAAGTTCGCTAAGCACGAAGTATTCATAGAAACCGATACCATATGTCTGATAATAGTCGGGGAAGAAATGGTGTGTGAACGTGTATTGCCAGCGATTCTCGTTCAGAGGTCTGTTCTCCGGTGCTCCCACCGTGTTTTTCCATTGATAACGGGTGTCAAGGTCAGTTCCCTCTACTATACATCCACCAGGGAAACGGAACACTCCCGGTTTAAGGTCTGCAAGACGTTTAACGAGGTCTGCACGGAGTCCACCTATATTATTCTTCGGAAAAAGGGAGATGTGCTCAAGATCAACCGTATTTTCCGGCTTCTTGAGGAATATGCGCAACTTACCTTTCTTCACTGTCTTGGAAGGCGTTAATTGACAGCTGTATTTCTGCCACTCACTACCGGACAACTCAATCTTCTTTGAAGCGTAGGTCTGGTTGCCTCCGTGCGTAGCTTCATCAATCAGCTGAACCTCAATTTTAGATTTTCCGCCATCGGGCACACGTGCATATACGCTGAAATCATACACTGAATCTTTTTCGAATGTGACCCCGAAGAAACCCTCATTCACCAATGCGGTGTGTTTGTCGTTATGACCGGTAGGCTTGAGTTCGACATAATGTGGATTGCGTGCGAACGGCCCGTCATTCTTCACTTCAACCTTCCCGGCTATCTGCCACCCCTGGAGAGGATTGGCAAACTCAAAGGAACGGTTCTTAACTTTCTCGGCGTAGAGTCCGCCGTCAGCTCCGAAGTTGATGTCCTCGAAAAAAAGTCCATACATTGTTGATGGAATCTCAGCCCCCTTCTTCGATGTATTGATAGTAAGAGTCTTGGGAGCATCTGAGGCAGAAGCCGTGATGCTTACTGCCATTGCAATTGCGATGAGTTTTATTGACTTAGATTTCATAATGTTTATTTTTTAGGCGTTAGGTTTTAGGCTTTAGGCTTTAGAAGCTTCGCCTGATTTGTTAGTTCCGTGTTAAATAGGCGTTAGGTTTTAGGTTTTAGGCTTTAGAAGCTTCGCCGAATTTTTAGCGAAGCGGTTAGGCTCTAAATTAATTATTAACCATTAATTATTAATTATTAATTATTAACCATTAATTATTAATTATTAATTATTAACCATTAATTATTAACCATTCACCATCAACTCCTTCCTATCGTCTAAAACTTAATGCCTCGAATATTTTTTCTGTCGCTCCAATTTTACTGCGGATATAATCTCCGGCAAATGATCCCCTCATGCCTCGCTCCGTGGCATTGAAGAAGAGAATATCCGCCTCGCGTTCGAAGTCCTCTTTTGAAGCTATAGGTATGCCTCCCCCTGCCTCTGCCATCTCACGCGCTTCAATAAATTTGGCATTGTTGGGACCGTAAATCACTGGCACGTCATATACAGCCGCCTCGTTGATATTATGCAGTCCGGCACCGAATCCGCCACCTACATATGCGACATCGCAATATGCATAAGCGGAAGAAAGCAAACCGAAACAATCTACAACCAGCACCTGTGCATCATTCACAAGCTGCGGATTCTCCTTAGCCTGACTCATGAACACCACGCCATTGTTAAAAAGCTTTTTCAAAGCATCAAGGCGATCAGCGTCAAACTCATGAGGTGCGATCACAAGTTTAACGAGAGGATGACGGTTAAACCATTCCGAATATACCGCTTCGTCCTCTTGCCAGCTGCTTCCAGCCATCATCACGACAGGACGATCCCTGTCGTTACGACGGGTAAAACTTTCAATAAGTGGAACCGGTTTTCCTGCGGCTCGTATGTCAGACACTCGGTCGAAACGGGTGTCGCCACAAACATCTACGGCATCCACTCCGATTCCGGCAAGCAACTGCCGGCTTCTCTCGTCTTGCACGAATATGCGCGTGTACCATTTCAACCATTGCCCATACCATGCACTGCGACGCTTGAAAAAGAATTGATCGGGACGAAAGACCGCACTTACAAGATAAGTAGGGATCTGTCGGCGCCATAATTCATAAAGATAATTCCGCCAAAATTCATATTTAACGAATATTACCATCTCCGGATTCACCTTATCGATAAATCTACGGACACGCCCCGGAGTGTCGAAAGGAAGATAACAAACGCAATCGGCTCCATTATAATTCTTTCTGACCTCAAAACCGGAAGGGGAAAAGAATGTAAGCAATATCTTGTATTCAGGCCTCTCCCGACGTATTTTCTCAATAATCGGTCTGCCTTGTTCAAATTCGCCCAATGATGCTGCATGAATCCAAATATATCTGTAACCGGGATTAATCGAACGGTCAAGACGGTTCCAGATATCTTTCTGACCTTCTGAAAGGAGGTGAGCCTTACGGTTCTTTAAACCTGCCACTTTCACCCCGGCACCAAATGCGGAAATAGCCCCTGAATACAGGGGCTTCTCCAATAATTGCCGACAACCTTCGGCGAGGAATCTCCTCACATCTTTAGGAAGCGGGATTCTCATTTCTCCGGTGCTGGTATAGTTTCTATTGCTTTCCTTATACGGTTCTCAAC
>CAMYSW010000078.1:0-9552 GCA_947297425.1 uncultured Porphyromonadaceae bacterium | reverse complement strand
ATGCATATTTATAGGAATTTGCATCCTCATGTCTATTTCCTTCAAGATAATGATGTCTTCCGGAAGTTTTAACCCGATAAAATATGATTTTAGAAACATTGATGATGATATGTTCATAACCGTCGGATATATAGTGTCCATTGCAATTACAATAGGCACATACCTGCTCGCCTATTTGCGATTTAAAGAGATGGAGTCTATTGAACGCTGGTAAAAACAGATACACGGAAAATGATATTTGAAGAAAATAATAAAGCGATCTATCTCCAGATTGTTGACCGCATAAGCGATGACATAATGCAAGGCAAATATGACTCTGACTGCCGCATCCCTTCCGTGCGTGAATATGCGGCATCCGTTGAGGTCAATGCCAACACAGTCATGAGGTCTTACGAACGGCTTACAGCAAAAGGTTTGATATTCAACAAGCGGGGAATCGGTTTCTTCGTTACGCCGGATGCAAAAGAAAAAATCATTGCTGAAAAAAGCGAAGACCTGATGAAGCGCCAACTCCCTCCCCTTTTCAACCTGATGGAACATTTGGGAATCACTCCCGACGATCTCAGAGATGCATATGCAAACCACATCGCATCGAATAAAGATCAGGGAAACCGCATCATATAATAACATAAAATAACAATAAATTATGAAATTCAAAACATCGACATATATTATTTTAGGAATTCTCGCAATTCTTGCTATCTTTGCCTTACTTTTCCCTTTCATTATGTTTGGGGAAGCATAATATCAAGGTTCATTAAGTAAGTAATAAAAATTAATGCACATATAAAACGCAGTTATTTTTTAGATGTTTTTGCCGCGTAATAAAGGAGCATATAGGCATATGCGACTGAATTACAAGGTAAAAACAGCCAAAAAGAACAAGTTTTATAGTGCAAGATCTCATTACTTACATATATCGGTTAATTTTTATTACTTACTTATTACATTATAGAGATGATAAAACTGACAGATGTAAATAAAACATATACCGGAGCCGTGCCCCTACATGTGCTAAAGGGTATAAACATGACAATCGAAAAGGGGGAACTCGTATCAATAATGGGAGCCTCCGGATCAGGAAAGTCAACACTGCTAAATATCCTCGGCATCCTCGATAATTACGATTCAGGGGAATACTATCTCGATGGAACGCTGATAAAGAATCTTGGCGAGAATAAGGCAGCAGACTATCGTAACCGGATGATAGGTTTCGTGTTTCAGTCATTCAACCTTATCAATTACAAGAATGCGATGGAAAATGTGGCTCTTCCTCTGTTCTACCAGGGTGTCCCGCGAAGAAAACGGAACCGACTCGCCATGGAGCAACTTGAACGTATGGGACTCGCCGACCGTGCGCACCATCTTCCGGGAGAGATGTCTGGCGGTCAGAAGCAGAGGGTGGCAATCGCAAGGGCAATGATCACGAACCCTTCAATCATCCTTGCCGATGAGCCAACGGGCGCACTTGACAGCAAAACATCTCGGGATGTAATGGAGATTTTCCGTAAATTAAACACAGATGAAGGCAAAACTATAGTCATAGTGACACATGATCCCGGAGTTGCCGACCAGACAGACAGGCTGATCCGTATTTCCGACGGAATAATTATGCCAGACAGCTCTCTATGCCCGGCAACTCCAACTCCTGTCGAAGATAAACCTATAAGTATCGACCATCACCATGTTTGATTTTTTTCGCGAAATATCGCAGACACTTAGTCACAATAAAGTAAGGACAGCATTGACAGGCATAGCCGTGACATGGGGCATATTCATGTTGATAGTCCTGTTAAGCATGGCACGCGGTGTCACCAATAACTTCAATGAAAGGATGGTGTCACGCAACAACGCCCGCCTTATGGTATGGAGCGGAACCACATCCATCCCATATAATGGCAACCGCGAGGGAAGACGCATCCGTATGAAGGACAACGACCTCCGCAGTGTACCGGAAAAGACCCCTACATATGTAGAAGAAGTTACGTCACAAATCTCCGGTGGAGAAAAGATGACTTCAGCTAAAGCCCGTATAAGCCAGTCATACACAGGGGTCTATCCCAGAGAAGTTGCCAATGGCAATATGGGTGAAATTATCAAGGGGCGCTTCATATCCGATCGCGATATGGAAACGAAAGCTAAAGTTATGGTAATTCCGCAACATTATGCCAAGCAGCTGTTCCCACCCGAAGGTAAAGACGCTTTAGGCTCCAGAATCAACTGCAACGGACTTTCATTTCTCGTCATCGGCATATATGACAGCCCGTGGAACAAGGATATTTATATCCCTTTCACCACAGCCCGAATGATGGCTTCCGACAAAGAAGATCTTCGCACCCTGTCAATAAACCTTAAGAACGTTCACACTGAGCAAGAAGGACTTGATGCTGAAAATGCAGTGCGCAATACACTTGCTTCGAATCACAATTTCGACCCCAAGGATGAAAACGCAGTGTATATATATAATTACCTCACGAGTGCGCTCTCAAGTAAAAAAGCCCTCGGCATTCTTGACACCTGCGTATGGGTTCTCGGAATCCTCACCCTCCTCACCGGCATAGTCGGCATTAGTAACATCATGTTCGTGACGGTGCGCGAACGCACCCATGAGATCGGCATTCGCCGTGCCATAGGGGCAAGACCGCTGCAGATCTTAAGTCAGGTAATAGTAGAATCCGTATCCATCACTGTAATTTTCGGATATATCGGAATTGTGCTTGGCACGATAGTGACTCAGATAATCGCCAAGATAATAGGTGATGACGGACCTCTGCTCAATCCTACAGTCAGTCTTTCTATTGCATTGGAAGTTACAGCCGTGTTGGTAATAGCAGGAGCCTTGGCAGGATTATTTCCCGCATTAAAGGCATTGAAAGTGAAACCGGTTGAAGCATTGCGAGATGAATGAACATAATACAATGGTGCTTAAGTTATTATTAAACATCTGAAGTCCAAAGCCTATAAACATGAAACTAACCATATTCGACAAAGAAAACTGGAAAGAAATAGGAGCCACTCTCGCCCGCAACAAGACACGGACATTTCTCACCGGTTTCGGAATTTTCTGGGGTGTTGCCATGCTCGCGATGCTGATGTGTGGTGCTACTGGCGGAGAAGACTTGCTCAAACGCAATTTCGCGGGATTTGCCACAAATAGCGGTGGAATGGTGCCAAACCAGACCACTATCCCATATCATGGCTACCAAAAAGGGAGGGGATGGCAAATTGACATGACAGACGTTGAAATGCTTAGGGAATCATTCCCTGAGCTTAAATCCATAATCCCGACATTTCAAAAATGGAACTCATCATTCAAGTTCGGAAAGAACTCGTTTTCAGGTCAGTTGATCGGTGCCGGACCGGATTATATGACAATGCAGAGTCCAAAATTCTATAACGGCAGATTCATCAATGAAGCTGACGAAAGTGCGGAACGGCGCGTAGCTGTGATCGGGAAAAAAGTTGCTGCACAGCTATTTCCCAATATTGGAGATCCTACCGGTAAAACAATTGATGTCAACGGAGGTGCATACTCCGTAATTGGAATAATCGGAGATAATTCACAGATGCGACTGAACGGCAGCCTTGACGAGAGCGTTGTGGTGCCTGCATCCACATTCCGCAGGGCAAACGGCTACGGAGATAAAGTTGATTTCCTAATGATGGTTGCAAAAGACAACGTTGACTTGTCTGAAGTAATACCCCGCATGCGACGCATATTATATCGCCGACACGATATACACCCCAA
Organism: uncultured Porphyromonadaceae bacterium; assembly: GCA_947297425.1. GTDB lineage: Bacteria > Bacteroidota > Bacteroidia > Bacteroidales > Muribaculaceae > Lepagella. The sequence goes on along the minus strand of CAMYSW010000078.1, from coordinate 5,804 downwards.
CGATGAAGGAGCCATGTGGGCTATAAACATAGCAGAGAATTTTCAACAGATCGACACCCTGTTCACAGGGATAGACCTCTTGGCATTATTCATCGGTATCTCAACGCTCCTTGCAGGAATCATAGGCATTGGAAATATCATGTGGGTAATAGTTAAAGAACGCACCCAAGAAATCGGAATCCGGCGTGCCATAGGAGCAAAACCTCGCGACATAATAGTGCAGGTGCTGAGCGAAGGGGCGGCACTGACATTAATCTCCGGATTGGCAGGACTTTGTCTCGCCGCCCTGATCTTGGGAGTGCTCCAGAGCCTTAATAACCCGCCCGATGCTGCATCTGAAGTGCACTTCCAGATGAGTTTCTCCAGGGCAGTTTCAATTCTCTCCACATTTATAATATTAGGTATTCTTGCAGGATTGATACCGTCAATAAAAGCAATGAAAATCAAACCGATCGAAGCAATAAATTCTAAATAAGAAGGAGCTTGGGTTTCTTTTTGAACCCGCTCCGTTACCTCCACTAAATTGAAAATTATAAACTAAAGACATATGAAAAAATTCTTTAAAATCTTTCTCTGGGTAATAGTCGGCATAATCTTCGTCGGCACTTTCATCTACCTCTATCAAAACTCAAAAGATAAAGAAGAGGTGTATTCTATAGAATATCCCGCTGAAGAAACAATCGAACGTATAAGCGTACTGACCGGAAAAATAGAACCGCGTGATGAAATTGACATCAAACCGCAAATATCCGGAATCATAAGTGAGATCCTTGTGGAAGCGGGAGATCATGTGAACAATGGCGATATCATAGCCAAAATAAAGGTAATACCTGAAGAAGCCCAACTTTCTTCGGCAGAAAATCGCGTTGCAGTGGCAGAGATATCTTTAAGTGAAGCCCGTTCCAATTTTGAACGTACCAAACAGCTCTTTGACAAAAAATATGAGAGCCGCGAAAAATATGAAACAGACGAGGCAGCATATGAACGCGCAAAACGCGAACTTGAACAGGCTCGCGACCAGCTAACCATTGTGCGCGATGGTGTTTCCGCCGCCAATGCCCAGGGATCCAACACCCTGGTGCGCTCCACTGTCACCGGTATTGTCCTTGAAGTTCCTGTAAAAGTAGGATCATCGGTAATTCAGGCGAACACATTCAACGATGGAACCACTATTGCCAAAGTTGCCGACATGACCGACTTGATTTTCAAAGGTAACGTAGATGAAACGGAAGTTGACCTCCTCAGCGAAGGCATGGGGGTGAGAATAGCTGTGGGAGCAATACCAAATTCAGATTATCCGGCTGTCATAGAGAAAATATCCCCTATGGCAAACGATGAGAACGGCACTAACACTTTTGAAGTAAAAGCTGCGCTGAATCTGGATAATGATGTCAAACTCAGGGCTGGTTACAGCGCTAACGCCAATGTTATCCTTGAGAGCGCAAAGAATACACTTGCCGTGCCTGAAAGTGTGGTCGAATATGATGGTGACAAATCGTATGTGTATGTCCTTAAAGATTCTATACCGACACAAAAATTTGAACGTAAAGAATTTAAGGCAGGTATATCCAACGGTATCATGGTGCAGGTAAAATCCGGTGATATAAACAAGAAAACTCCTCTCCGGGGAAATGTAATAAAGAAATAAGAATATATGAGAAAAATATATAAACCATTCATTGCAGTGGCACTGCTTTCGATACCGTCGCAGGTATCGGCAGAAGCCTGGTCTCTCGATAGTTGCATTTCCTATGCCGTGACTCACAATATCAGTGTATTGCAACAGGAATTGCGTATTAAGGAAGGCGAACAATCTGTGATAGAAGCCAAGGATCGTTTTCTACCTACCCTCGATGCTTCAGCATCTCAGAATTTTAATTTCGGACGCGGACTAACGGCACAAAACACGTATGCCGACAGGAACACTTCCCAGTTCGGATGGAATGCAGGATTAAGCCTTCCTCTTTTCCAAGGTATGGCAGAATACCGCAATCTTAAACTCTCCAAGTTGTCGCTTAAACAGTATCTCTTGGAATCTGAAGCTGCAAAAGATAATATTGCATTAAACGTTATATCACAATATCTGCAGGTTCTTTATTACAAAGAGGTGGCATTGAGTGCCCGCTCACAGGCAGAGCTGTCTGCTTTTGAGGTTGATCGTCAGAAAGCCTTGATCGATGCAGGTAAAGTAGCGGAAGCCACTATCTATGATCTCGAAGCCGTCGCCGCCCAGGACCGCCTACAGGTAGTTACCGCCGACAACGATATACAGACGGCATTGGTCAATCTTGCCAACATGCTCCAGTTGCCATCCGTTGAAGGCTTCGACATATTGCCATTGCAACAGGGGGAACCTGAAATTCCAAAACCAGATACGGTGTATTCTGAGGCACTGATGAACAATAATTCAATCCTAAGTTCGAGGCAGGCTGTAGAAGTAGCCGATGAAAGGATATCATACGCAAAATCCGGATACATCCCCACTCTCAGATTCAATGCAGGATTAGGCTCAAGCTATTATCGCATAGGTGGATTCGACAATGAGACATTCAAAGCCCAGATGAAACACAATTTTTCTACCTATCTGGGATTTTCACTCTCAATTCCAATATTTGACGGTTTCAATACCCGCAACAGCGTGCGGCGAGCAAAACTACAGAAAAGCAGTGCGAAACTGGATCTCGACCAGCGCCAATACGACCTCTATAAGGAAATTCAGCTGGCATATTATCAGGCAACCGGTGCACGTGAACGTTATCTGACATCAGAAGAGACATTGGAGAAAACAAAACTCTCATTTGATTCTACGAGAGAGCGTTTCAATCTCGGACGCGCAACCCAAGCCGATTATGAACAGGCAAAAAACAATCTCTTCAGAACCGAAGTGACACGCATACAGGCGCACTATGAGTATCTGATGCGCCATCGCATCCTGATGTTCTATAAAGATGCACGTCGCTAATTTCCCTACCGCTTAAATTATGTTAATTTAATTATTCATAATCAACTCATAGGAATCTTTTATGTTTTAATTAAAGAAACTTAAATAAAAAACTCAAGATTATGAATATTGAAGAATTAAAAGGAAAGGCTGACCAACTTAAAGGTAAAGCTGAAGAATTGCAAGGTAAAGCACAAGATCTTTTGAACAATCCTGATGTCAAGGATAAACTGGATCAGGCAAAAGATTTTTTCGAAGACGCCAAGGATAAACTCGAAGACTTCGTTGAAGACAAAACCGATGGCAAAGGAATCTTCGGTTTTGGCAAATCTGATGATAAAAAAGATTAAAAACAAAAACATAAGTAGTAATCAGGGGTGTTGGATCCATGGATCCAACACCCCTGATTAAATTTATTTAATCATTTTCTCAGACAATGAAGTTGTTTAAACAGCTTCTTAAATATCAAAACCTTGCCTGCGTATGAAATCAAGATAAATCTCTGAAAAAGCTTCATTTGTATCTTTAGGATAGCGAACATCGGTAAAAACTTGGGCGAGAGTTTTTTTCCCGTTTTCACTTATGAATTGCATACTATCCTCCCTCGTCTCTTTCTCTGCATATATTTCCTTAACTTCCGGCTCTGAATAGTCATGATAGAGTTCATCATGAATAAATGCGGAAGCCGGAATGCGATCGCTTTTCAGCGGCTCACCTTCAGGATATCCTACAGCAACAGTAATTACCGGCACTACGCGTTCCGGCAGTTCAAGAATATCAGCAATCTGCGGTGCATTATAGGCAGTGGTGCCGAGATAGCATGTCCCGAGTCCCTGTTGTTCGGCAATAGTGCAAAATTGCTGGGAAAGTATCACCGTGTCAAACACAGCTGACATGAAAGACTGGAAGTTATCATAACCTGGAAGAGCATCACTTGCCTCACACCATTTCACAAAACGGTTGAAATCGGCACAGAACGTTACCAACACATTTGCGCCAACCGATGCGGGCTGATTAAAATGTGTCGGTGCAAGCAATCGCTTACGCTCGGGATCACGTGTTATTATAACGCTATAGAGCTGCATGTTTCCATTGGTAGGCGCATGCGCCGCGGCTTCAAGCATCTCATTCAGCAATTCTCTGCTGACCTCCCTGTCAGAAAAATTTCTGACAGTAACCCTGTTTTTAAAGTATTTGTCTATCATGTCTATACCAAATGACGCTATTACCCGGACCGTTGCTACATATATCGGCTGTGTGGCGTCTTCCTGAATGCAAATTTAGTATTTTTTATTCGCATCCGGAAGTAAAATTTACCTTGAACCGGAGATAGCCGTCCTAAATTTAACTTTTATTTTTAAACAGCTTCTAATTTTACATATCCCGGCATACGATTCGCATTAAATTCAAGCATACTTTAATGATTATTCTGTCTTTTTGATTAATTTTGTAAGTATGACTCGCAAATTAGTTAATACATATTTTTAGCGGATTTTCGAGGGATTTAAGCGAGTTCAAGAAGGAGCAATGCGTGTATTGTAACTGATTGAACTCACTTAAAGCACCGGAAAGACGCAAAAAGATGCGTTGACTAATCAATACATTAAATAATTTCGATGTCATACTTATGTAATGGAAGTTATAGTATTACAGGGAACTGAGAATCGTCTTTACGAACTTGTGGCTCAACTTGTCATGGATCCAGATGTGTTGCGACAAAACAACAATTATCCGTTCAAGACAACTCCCAAGTACACGTGGCATATCTGTATTGAAAATGATGAAGTTATAGGTTTTATGCCGGTCAAGCCAACAAGCGGAGGTATATATCTGGATAATTATTACATACGTGACAACAATCCTGATATTTTATCAAGACTAATTGATAATATACTTTCCGTCTCGGATCAAACCGTGACCATCTTGTGCCGCAAAAAGCATACCGAATTGTTGCGTCAACGCGGATTTGTCACATGCACAATATTTGCCCAATATAATAAAATGCAATATGCGAACAGAAAAGGAGACCACAGCCAATGATTCGCCGACTGAATGTATATGAAGCTGTTCAGCAACGTCTGAAATTGATATTCGATAATTTCGATTATGTTTATGTATCTTTTTCAGGAGGTAAGGACAGCGGTGTCCTTTTAAATCTTTGTGTCGATTACATACGCAGAAATCTCCCGGGGAGAAAACTCGGCGTAATGCACATGGACTATGAAGCCCAGTACCGCCAAACTACGGAGTATGTCAAAAAAAGACTCGAAGAAGACACAGACATACTTGAAGTGTATCATTGTTGCGTTCCATTCAAGGTGGCAACCTGCACTTCAATGTTCCAATCATACTGGCGTCCATGGGAGGATGCACAAAAGGACATATGGGTGCGTGAAATGCCTGAGAATTGTTATACCGCATCAGATTTCGGCTTCCTGAGCGACAACATGTGGGACTATGACTTCCAACGTCTGTTCACACAATGGCTACGTCATAAGAAAAAAAGCCAACGGATTTGCTGTCTCGTAGGCATACGCACACAAGAAAGTCTCAACCGATGGCTTACCATCAACAGCGACAGGAATTACAAACATTTCGGTTCGGCAAAATGGACCCATATGATAGATATGAATGTATGCAACGCATATCCGATATATGATTGGAAAACGTCTGACATATGGATTGCCAACGGAGAATTCAAATGGCATTACAACCGGCTATATGACCTGTTTTATCAAGCGGGTATACCAATCGGACGCCAGCGAGTAGCGAGCCCGTTCATTTCACAGGCAATCTCGACTCTTGCCGTATACAAGGCTATCGACCCTGACACATGGGGAAAGATGGTGAGTCGCGTAAATGG
>CAMYSW010000077.1:0-9552 GCA_947297425.1 uncultured Porphyromonadaceae bacterium | reverse complement strand
TAATAGAAGACATGAACCTGATTGATATTGGATGAACTTTCCGTATTAAACATATCGAATATAACCTTGTTCGCAGGTTCCTCACCTTCATAATCCTCCGACTGTTTCCACACAGCCACGTAATCACCAGCCTTGCCCGAAGTGAACGGCTTGAATATCTTGTTAGTGTGATTCTGTGCCGTTTCATCCTCATAATTCACATTGTCGGGGAAAACATATTCAACAGTAGTCTTCTTGCTGTCTTCTCCGATCACCTGCTCATTAACGGCTGCCGAGAAAACACCTTTGACTGTGCTACCCATCAATACTACGGCACAAATAGAGTTTTCGGGATTTTCGGTGGTGAATTTCATCTTGTTGTTGTTCTTGTTATTGTTAGCGGCATGACGCATGTCCCACATGAAACCGTATGCCTCCGTAGACATGATTCTTGGACCGTTATTTTTTTTGGAAGCAGTCGTTGTGTTGACAAAAATTATTCCGTTATCCTTAAATTCCTTGTCACTCACAGACAGTTCGCTGATTGCCTCGAGACCGAGCGAAACGGGATCCGAAAAATTGAATACTGCATGATTGCTGTCTTCCGGTCCGGGCACATACCAACGGGAATAGAGTCCACTTTTACCTTTTCCTTCAACATAGGCATAGGCAGCAAAATCCGTAGGTTGAGACAATGCTATGGGACTGCCGTCATATTCCTGAAATCCTTCATCGTCAGCAATTGTCGAATTACCGGTATTGTCAAATTTGAAAGTGCCGAGGGCATAATAGATTTTGGCACCCTTTTCAGGACACGTAAGGACGATAGGTTCATTCGTGATATAATCGTCAACCACACTCACACGCGGCATAAGGCATCGCGAGGGCTCTCCCTCATATTCAACAGTTATTGATCCTATCCTCGTGCGTTCTTTCGTGTGATCAACCTTGTCAACCCCGTCCACAACATTTGATTCGTCATACTGAAGATAGAATTTCTTGTTGCTTTTAAGGTCGTTCTGACCGGTCAGTTCCCCTTCCCATGTCTGAGTCATACCGTCTGCAGCATCTGTCATTTCCGTGAATGGGGTCTTGAAAGAGCCGAACCGCCTCACTGTAACCTTCTTCACAGTCACGCCCCCTGCCGGAACAAAACTCAGATATAGATTACCCGTGGATTTAGCAACATTTTTCTTCTCAGTTCCCGTATTCGCAACATATAATCCACCCTGTGCGGAATATTTGGAACCTCCGCCGATAAAGAGGTTAATCGCATCGCAATATAGGGTTCTGCCTGTCCATGTCACCGGAATCGTAACCACTTCTTCAGCCGGATCCTCCGGCTGGTAAGAACTCAGTTCCGATTTAAAAGTCACCGTTTTCGCACCTGACGGTACAATTGTTGCCACAATGCAACATAATGCCAAGATAGTTTTTTTCATAATTATATACTTACTTAAGTTCATATTGTTCTTATCACTTTGAAGTTGTCTATTCCCAACCGGTTGTTGCGGTTGTTGCGACGATAAGTCACTCCATTCTGCACCGGGTCAGGACTATCGAATGTGTTTTTAGTTCTCGCATTCTCCCAATATCCTCCCATAAGGATAATCCGGGTTTCAGCCGTAACACCATTCACCCTCAGAGTTATGCGTGCGTTTTCCGAATCCCATTCATCATAGCCGTCATTAAACACGCCTATGGGACGATTCGGGAAATTCTTGATCTCCATATGCTTGACACGAAGATTCTTGCTGCCTCCGAGCTGCTTATAGTTGACAGTAAGGTTTTCAGTCTCTCCTTCAATTTCTCCGGGTCCCCATACGGCTATATACAGATCGCTATAATCGCGCGTGCCACTTTCGGAAACATAACCCACACAGTCGAACGACACATTTACATCTGACGTTTCCTCACCGATTTTTGAGAATGTCGGAGATGCCACGGTCCCGATCCTGCCCCCGTTGCCAAGAAGCACATATCCCTTGCGTCCATACACGCGTGATGCTGTCTGGACACCGTTGAAAAGTCCGGTCCATGATTCAGCAGCAGAACTTCCCCATTGCTCTATGGGGCGTTCTCCCGTGCCGTTCCATATATCTGTAGACGAAGTGTAATTTAGATAGTTGAAATCATCGAACATAACCAGGGCGAAAGTGTTTTGAACCACCGACACCTTAGCTTTCATATCCGGGAACAATTTGGAAGATACCGTCACAAAAGCCATACGCTCATCTTCTCCGGTATTTGCCTCCGCAAAGAACACAAGCTTAGATCCGCTACTTGTGTCCGAATCATACTGAAGCCATTTTCCGTCATCCGAATCCTCATATTCCACCGCGAAATCCACGTCTCCAGTATTGGTGACCACGGTAATAACGGCTTCACCTCCGGCATCGGGGATTGTCAGCAGATTGCCACCCTCCACACTGAAAGTCGGGACCATAGGCTCCTGCTCGATATGAATGAACGTTCGCGGCTGCTCAACCCCGTCAAGAACCAAAGTGAAATTAGCCTCACGCTTCTCAAACGTTTCATTAGGCCATACGCCGAAGAAAAACCGGGAATCACCATCACCTTCCGTAGCGAGAAACCTCACCCACGATGTGTCCTCATCCTTAGGCAATATTTCCCAATGCGATGAAGTGCGGATAGTATAGGAATATGCTGCGGTTATTGTCAGCCCATCCTTGTTTTTATGATAACCCTTACCCGCCTGGGTAGCGTTTATACGTATGCAGTCACCACTTTCCGTGTCAAGACCGTCAACAGAGAAAACCCTGTCTCCCACGGGCTCGTCATCCTTGCATGAAGTAAGCCCCATTCCCGAGACAAACATCACCGCCACCACGGCAATGTTCAGATATCTTTTATAATTTATAATCATAATATTCTTAATTGCATCATTATTTACTTGCCCCGGAAGCCACGAGCGAATACCACATGTGTTCACGCATATTGTTTTCCTTCCAACCCTGACAGGCTATTGCAGCCGCCGCGTTATGCGGATTGGTTCCTATCGTATTGGTCGGATAGCTCATGCGAGTGGGAAACATATAATTATTGCTTCCCGTGCCCTCCCCGATAGTAAGCTCGGGATATCCGGTCCGCTGGATCTCGTAAAATGCCTGATAACTGTTCTGGAAAAGGAGAATATACTTCTGATTCCCAATCAACTTACGCTTGTCGGAATTATAATCCCACGATGCAAGCGGACTGCTTATGAAGGTTTCAATTTCCTCTTCGGTGATATCCGCCACTTTCGAGAAACTTCCTTCCCATTTGGTTGCCTTTGCAAGACGTTCCGCCCATCTTCGGCATGAAGCACGGAGAGATTCTTCATAATATTTTTTTGCAGCCACATCTCCTCCCGTTATGAGACCTTTCACCGCCATCTCTGCTAAAATCATCTGCACTTCCGCATAATCCATGAAGGTATATGGAGCCGTGCCGTCACAAAACACCGGAGCGCACAGTATTCCCCTGTATGACGGATTCAAGTCCATCTGCGACGGGCTCGCCCCGGCTATCGCCCCGAACCATTTTTGCTCCGTATTTCCCGAAGACGTGTTCTTATAGAAATACACCCTTGCCCTCGGATCCTCTGACACCTGGCTTCCACTGCTCTCGTCTGTCTCCACCAATTGCTTCACCATCTCTTGCGACATCTGACGCACATTGGTATATGAGTCGAAAGTAGAATTATAGAAATAATTTGCATAAGGGGTGCTACCGGTATATTTCACCGTTGCATTATCGGCATTTGAAGTGAAAACCGGATATTGGGTAGGGTCATTTACAATCTCCTGCAATTTCGCGGAGACAAAACCATCCATATCATCATCGCGGTTGCTCACGCGGCAAAGCAGGCGCAGATAAAGTGAATTATTGAAACGGCGCCATTTAGCCATATCCCCGCCATACATGCCGTCCATCTCCACTTTAGTGAATTTAGGGGAAGCCGCATATATCTCGTTGGCAGCTTCAAGTTCATCAAACATCTGCATATATACTTCCTTCTGCGAATCGAAGACCGGGGTTACATTCCCGTTTACACGAGCCTGAAAAGCCTCGCTATACGGTATATCCCCGAACATTGCCGTCACCTCCTCCATATTCATCACTTTCAGGGTCAACGCCACAGCCTTGCAAGCCTCCGACCGGTCTTTCTCAGCCAAGGAATACATATGAGCCGCATTGGCTCCATGATTACAGAAAAGGCTCCATATCCTGTCAAAAAATTTATTGTTAAGATCCGTATAAGTGCCGATACGGACATTCGTGCTCACGGAAGCCGTGTATTGCACAATCTCTCCGGCATAATACCAAGTATCGTAACAACGGTTGTTCGCTCCGTCATAGAGCAGTTTTTCAAACATATTATATGGAGAAACCTGACCGACCACCACCTTATTTGGATCTGTGTTTATCTCTTCAAAATTATCCGTGCAGCCGGTAACTCCGACAGCGATGATGGAGACAGCGGCAACGAGCCATATATTTTTAATAAGAAGTTTCATCTTAATATAATCGGTTATCGGTTTAGAATGCAAGTTTTATATTCACTCCGTAAGTGCGGCTCATGGGCATAGCCCCCGCCTCAGTGCCGCGATATACGTCCGTACCATTAAGCGATCCCGCCTCTTCGGGATCAAATTGCGGCCATTTGGTGGCACAGAATACGTTGGTAGCATAAACGCCTATGGAAGCGTTCCTAAGCACCTTGCTCCGGTTGCACAAACGCTTTGGGAGCGAATAGTCAAGACGTAATTCCTTGAGCTTGAAGAAAGAGGTGCTGAAAGTATTCTCCTCGGCATTGGTACGCACATATTTATATAGTGAATAATAGTCGTTGATAGCTTCAGTGACAGTGGTGTTCTTCTGATATATCGGATTATTCTGATCGTCATATCCTACAATATTTACACCCTCTACCACCAAACCTCCCTGACGTCCGGGTAGCGAATTTTTCAACTTCCCTTTGTAAGCCAGTATGGCATGTGTTATTGAATAGCATTTACCACCGAAAGATGCCGTGAACGTGGCTCCGAGAGTGAAATCCTTGTATCTGAAGTTTGTGGTGAAACCGCCGTTCCATTCGGGAGTGGCTCGTCCGAGATATACATCCGAATTTTCAGTAAGTTTTGGATAACCGTCGTTCTCACCTACAATTATCTGCCCACCACAAGGCACCTTGTTGCCTTGTGCGTCAATATAGTAGGCATCTGCCGGAGCACGCTGATAGCCACGCCCGTAAAGCTGGTTCATCGGCTGTCCCACATATGAATAACATGCGATAGTACCTTTCACGCTCGCCCCTGTATTCACTTCGAGAGGGGTCTGAGGATCCCATCCGTCCTGCAGGCTCACAAGCTTGTTCCAATTTTTTGCCCAATTGAAATCCATATTCCAACTGAAATCGCGAGTCTGTACAGGCACTACATGGAGCGACAGCTCAATACCCCTGTTACGAATCTCTCCGGCGTTTATACGCATCGCCGAAGCTCCGGCGATAGGATCTACAGTTGCCGACACAATCTGGTTAGTAGTTGATGAATCATAGAAAGCGGCATCGAAACCGAGGCGATTGAGCAGGAAACGCATTTCAAGTCCCACCTCCCAGCTTCTCACATTCTCCGGCTTTATAAAGGGATTCGTCATGGTGCCGGGAAGCACGAACGAACCGTTATAATTGGTAGTGGAATACGCCTCTATCAGCGAATAAGGATTTGTGTCGTTGCCTACATTAGCCCAGGATGCACGCACTTTCATCATGTCGATCCATTGAGCTTTCTCTCGAAGTTTCAACACCCTGTCAACAAGCACACTCGCCGCTACCGAAGGATAAAAGAAAGACCAGTTACCACGGGAAAGAGTTGAAGACCAGTCGTTACGGGCTGTCAAGTCAAGGAAATATGTATTATCCCATCCGAGCGATGCGAAACCATAGAACGAATTGACCACTTTCAGGTTCCGAATCTGCATCGGCACGGGCACAGATGTGGAGGGGGCGTTATTGACATTGAAAATATCCGGTATGTCAAGGTTCTTCAGCGTCAGTGACTGATTATATCCGCTGAGGTTCATACTGTTCCCTCCGAAAGAAGCATTGAACGACAAACGCCTGTCAAACCAGTCATTGTTTTCGTAACGAAGCAAAAAATCTATATTTGTCTCTATCTTACGCACCGACTGCTCCTTGTATCCTCCGTTCACATACCTGAATGTCTTGACAGGCTTGCGCATTGTCCGGAACTCGTCGTTCATATCCATTGCCCCGCGAAGCTGAAGTGTCAACCCTTTGAGTGGAAACCGGATGTTAAGGCTCACATTACCGACCACGCGGTTCTTCTTTATTGAGTTGGTAGCTTCATAAAGGTAATACAAGGGGTTGGTTATGGCATCGTCCTCATCCGACGGGTTGACATATTGTGAAGGTTTTATATCGGGATTCTTTATTCGTCCGCTGAAATATTCCATGGCATATGAACTATATGAATCATAATTATTGAGCCACAATAATTTATAGTTTATACCATTCTGGTTATAGCCCGAAACGGGAATATTGTCAGACCGTTTGTTATAATAATTCACGCGAGATGTGAGAGAAATCCACTTGTTCAATTTGAAGTTTACGGCAAGCGACACTGCATTTTTCTTATATCCCGTGTTCGGAAGCACCCATTCATTCCGCGTATCGGTAAATGACAAACGTGCCCTGTTCCCCTTTCCGTTACCACCTTCCACCGTCACAGAGTTATTGAAAGTGACACCGGTGCGGAAGAATCCTGTATACCAGTCATCGGCATATGTGAATGGAACGGCACGATAAGTATCTGTATCAAAGTCATACGAAGAATAGTTATAACGCATCACGTCAGGATCAAATTTCTCACCGAAAGCAGCAGCAATATTGCCACAATTTTTGTAAACCCTCTCTCCTGTAGGATATTTTGATGCCGGAATATCCCAGGGTGAATATGGACGGGCACGCAATGTGTTTCCCGGACCATATTCTTTCTGAAAATCGGGCCAATATCCGGGCTTCTCCCATGTCACTGAAGAATTAACCGTAACTCCTACACCTTTCACGCTCTTTCCGGATTTGGTGGTTATCACGATAGCGCCATTTGCCGCACGCGAACCATAGAGAGCCGTTGCCGCCGGACCTTTAAGAACCGTCACCGACTCCACATCCTCCGGATTTATATCAGCCGCGTCATTACCGAAATCCACCGGAGCATCGGCATTCGTGAAGTTGGCTCCTGAACCGGAAGTGGTTGTGCCTGAAGACACCGGCACGCCATCAATCACAAACAAAGCCTCGTTTGCTCCATAATTCAGCGACTGGTCACCACGGAGCACCACCCTCTTTGAACCCATCGGACCGGTGCCGGCACCATCCATCGTCATACCCGCCACTTTGCCGTTCATAGCGTTGAGCCAGTTGCCTGAAATCGTTGTAGTCAAGGCATCGTTATCAAGTTTGGTCACAGCATATCCGAGAGATTTCTGCTCACGGCTGATACCAAGTGCCGTTACAACTACATCATCCAGTTCCACGGCACTTGATTTCATCACGACAGTCACATTATCCTTCCCTGCCGCGTTTATTTCCCGAGGTGAATAACCCACAAACGACACCACGACCACTGGATTCTTTCCGGTAATTTTGAGAGTGAATTTACCGTCTATATCAGTGACCACGGCACGCTTGGGGTGTCCCTTCTGCATCACCGTCGCCCCCATCAGTGGAGTGGTGCCGTCTTCTTCCAGTACGATACCCGAGAGGGTTTTCTGCTGGGCATGCGCTTGAATACAAGGCGAAAGCATGAATGCAACAGCCGCCATCAACGCATATCCGATCTTCTTAATTATTGTTGGCATAATTGTGTTTTTTCGTTTTTGAATGAAATTTAGAAACTGTTTGAATCACTTCAATTAATGAAGAAATCAAATGTCTTTGGTCTGACCATGGTCTCGGTGTAAACATTTCCATAGCAGTCAGTCACTTTTATCTCGAGCGTCGAAGTCGGACTTGACGCGTTAACACGGAAAAGATGAGAAGTTGCCGACGTTTTCATAGGGGAGCCGGCAAGACCGTCATTGCTCTTGTTGAGACGGAACATGTCGAAAGATATGATATGAAGCGGATCAAACCAGTTCGTGACACGTACAGGCAGCTGCTTGCCGTTTTCAGTCACTTCAATCTTCCAGCTGTCTTCCCAGCTGAACACGTTTATTATAACCTCGTTGTCATTGTGTTGCCATGCATAATCTTGAGCAAGGTAAGCATAGTTGGAAAGGAAATCCGGATTATCGGGATCTTGATCGGGGGCATATTCCTGAGCCGTGATCCACACATTGTTACGGTCATACGCCCTGAACTGATAGTTTCTGTCATGACCCAAACTTTTCCAATAGCGGTTATAGTCGGTGCCTTTCCATTCAAGCACTCCGAAACCACCAACCGATCCGTCGCGACATATGTGCGTGTCATAATATTTACCGGTCCACCACCATGTGGCGCATACTCCCCCTATGTTATGCTCTATCATATTCTCATTAACCGGTATGTTATAATTCACATGAGTGTGTCCCGTCAGAAGACGCACTTTCGTGAACCCGCTGAAAGCGTTGATAAATTCATCCGCATTCAAGAGTTGGCGTTTTGAGATAAGTTCACCTGTCTCGCTCCTGCCGGGATGACCATGAAGCGGGATATGCATACATACCATTATCGGGGTATTCTTATCCGTGACTGTGGCAAGATCTTTCCTCAGCCACTCCATCTGACCGGACTCGATATTGGCATTTTCGGTCTTGTTTTCAGAGCCGTCGGTAGTGTATTCAATATCGTCAAGAACTATATAATGCGCCTTTCCAAGATTAAATGAATAATAATTCGGACCCACGGTCTGACGCCAAGGTTCTGATGCATCAAAATCGGACAAAGCTCGAATGTCATTGTCATGATTACCCATGCAATGAAACATGGGAATGTCTATCTTCGCGAAATCCTTCATTGCATCCCCGAGCCTGTAATTGGTTTCATACCAGAATGTATCCCAGGTAAGGTCGCCCAACGTGATTCCATAAACTTTACGCCCCTGTTCCCTGTATTCCCTGACAGTTGCGTTAACATCCGGCACGAATTTATTACGGAACTGAGCCATGTCGTTGTTACTTCCGCTTCCACGGTCGGCAAGGTGTGCATCTGCCATCAGGATCACTACACAATCATCGTTATGTTCCTCTACAAGAGTAAAATCAAGTTGCTCTGTCTCATTTGCCGACAAAGTCACCCGACGGAAAATACCCTCCATTCCCGAAGAAGAGGCGGGAAAATATCCTGATGGGAGCGATATGAACACATATCCGTTCTTCTTGGCTGACGGAAGCCAATAGAATCCGTATTCATCGGTTACGGTCACCTCGAAACCATCAGAGACAACCACTCCCTCCAATCCTTTACCGTCGCACGACACTGTCCCCTTCACTGTCATTCCTTCCTTGTCGTGTAAATACTCACTGAAAAGTGGGCCGTTCGCTCATTAAAAAATGGGCCACCGG
>CAMYSW010000076.1:0-9627 GCA_947297425.1 uncultured Porphyromonadaceae bacterium | reverse complement strand
CCCGACCCCCATCTGTGCATATTCCTTGACTTTGGCAATCGTATATGGATCAGAGGAAGCATATATAGCCGGCATAAAAAGCTGCGCCGCTTTCTGTTCCAAGGTCATTATCCGGATTACAGAATCGGCGCAGCTGTAAGCGCTATCCGTCAGGTCGCTTTTCTCAACAACTTGCCGATTTTCTTGTTTTGATTCCTGCCGTTTCGGTGTGCATCCACTCCCCGAAAGGAGCAGAAACGCTATTACCGATACTGCGAAACCTAAACTTTTCATGCTACATCATTGCTTCGGATTGGTCTATTTCGATTTCAACATCTTCAACGAAACGTTTGTTCGGGTCGGAACTTATAGGCACGCCAAGCGATGTCAGATGGTGGATATAGCGCAATACTTCTGCACTCATTTCCTTATTGTCGCGCCATATTTCGCGGTTGTTTGCCATTGTTACCAAATCGTCGTTGCCCTGTGCCACATAGTCTATGGTCACAACCGTATATATCTTGTCAGGATCCATTTCTTTGTCATTGATGACCACGTGCATGAGTTTGCCATTGCCATCAGTGACTACGCGGACATTACCGCTTATCGCCTCTCCACCTTTTTGTGCTGCAATGCGTAGAGCATCAATGATATCCTTCCCTTTGATCTCGATGATTGTCATGTGGTTGGAGAATGGGAATGTAGATAATATCTCCCCTTCGGTCACGGGACCCTTTTTCATGGGTTGCCTTATCCCTCCGACATTCATCATCGACATGTCGATTTCCGGAAAATCATTACCTTGAGCCTTTATGCTGTCTGCAACGAGTCTTCCGAGCCACATGCCGAAATCAGCCGTCCAGTTGGCATATGCTCCGTTCCGGTCGTAGTTTACCATATCCTGGACGCACCATCCTATGATGTTGGAGTTTACGGAATCAACTTTATGTTTGAAAGGAGCCAGAAATTCCTTGATGTTATTATCATATGATTCCGGTGAGAAGCGGTCTGTCACGGGTATATATTCATATTCGAAATCATGATCTTCAATGTCGTCAAGATCTATCTTTATATATCCTACGTTACGTCCGTATTTGCCTGTTTGTGTCACGAGAACAGGTTTGCCGACAGCATTATTAATCCAGTACGGAGTCTTGTCGGGTGAAGACGGATTTAAGAAAGTATGAGAGTGCCCGCCGATAATGATATCTATATCGCGGCTTTGTCTTGCAAGTTCCATGTCTGATGCTTTTCCGGGGATAGCCTCATAACCGATATGCGTTACCGCAACTACGAGATCGCATTTTTTTTGCTTGCGGAGCATGGCGGCAGTGCTGTTTGCTGTCTTAATGGCATCAAGATACTTCATGCCTTCGTAATTCTCTTTGGAGATAAGGCTTGCGGGGTCTACATTTATTCCGATAAATCCGATTTTCTTTTTACCTACTTTCTTTATGACGTATGGCTTGAATATGCCATCGGCGGCAGTGCCCTTGAAGTCGTAGTTTGCCGATAGCCTTGATGCCTTTACATCTTTCCAGTGGGAGGCAAGCTCGTCGAGTCCATTGTCAAACTCATGATTGCCGAGGATGCGGATGTCATAATTCATCATGTTGAATATAGGGTATTCAACATCGCCTTTAAAATACTTAAAATACAAGGTGCCCTGCACCATGTCGCCGGCGTCCACAAGGAGGACATTCTTTTCGGCACGGCGCACGGAATCTATTATCGCCTTACGGGGGAGTATGCCTCCCTGTCCGTTGTTGTCAAAATCTATATTGGAATGGGTATCGTTGGTCGTGAGGATCACAAGGTTTTCTGCGGAAGACGCGAATATGCCTGCCGTCAGAAGGAAGAGTGATATAAAGGCTTTCTTCATAGTATTTTGAAATTTATGGCTTCACTTAATATTTAGGGTCTTTAGGGTCTTTAAAGTCTTTAAGGTCTTTAAGGACTTTTAGAGACCTTAAAGACCTTAAATATTATTGAATCAAATCCTTGGTTTAAAATGAGATCAGGTCTTCTCCGGTCATGTCTTTAGGCTGGGGAAGTTCCATCAGTTTAAGAAGAGATGGAGCCACATCCGCCAGACGACCGTCTTTCACTTTTGCATCCTTGTGAGATCCAATGTAGATGAATGGAACCGGATTGAGGGAGTGTGCGGTGTTGGGGGAGCCGTCTTCGTTGAGTGCATGGTCGGCATTTCCGTGATCGGCGATGATGATGGTCTCATATCCATGAGCCTTTGCAGCTTCTACAACTTTCTCGACGCATGTATCGAGGGTCACCACCGCTTTTTCTATCGCTGAATAAACACCGGTGTGTCCGACCATATCACCGTTGGCAAAATTGACTACTATGAAATCATATTTCTCGCTGTCGATCTGCTCAACAAGTTTCTCAGTTACTTCCGGTGCACTCATCTCCGGCTGGAGATCGTAAGTCGCCACTTTGGGTGATGGCACAAGGATGCGGTCTTCTCCGGAGAACGCCTCTTCTTTACCACCGTTGAAGAAGAATGTGACATGAGCATATTTCTCAGTCTCAGCGATATGAAGCTGTTTCTTACCTTGGTTGGATAGATATTCTCCCAAGGTGTCGGTTACATCGGATTTGGTGAAAAGTATGTGCACTCCCTTGAAAGAATCGTCATATGGAGTCATGCAGTAATACTGGAGGTCTGGAATCGGGTTCATTCCGCATTCCGAGTGCTGGGTGAGCACAGACGTAAGCTCTTTGGCGCGGTCATTGCGGTAGTTGAAGAATATAACTACATGTCCGGCTCCGATACGTCCGTCTACACGTTCGTTTACTATAGGTTTGATAAACTCATCCGTAACACCTTCGGCATATGATTCTTCCACAGCTTTGACCATGTTGTCGGCATGCTTGCCCTCTCCATATACGAGCAGGTTGTAGGCATCTTTGACACGCTCCCAGCGGTGATCGCGGTCCATTGCATAGTAACGTCCTATCACGCTGGCGATCGTTCCTGCGCTCTTGCTGCAATGATCCTGTATTTCCTGAAGGAATCCGGCACCGCTTCTGGGGTCTGTGTCGCGGCCGTCCATGAATGCATGTATGAACACTTTATCAAGTCCGTAAGCCTTTGCCGTGTCGCAGAGGGCATAAAGATGACCTAAAGAAGAATGCACGCCTCCTGCAGATGCAAGTCCCATGAAGTGGATTGGAACACCATTCTTTTGAGCATATGTGAAAGCGTTCTTGATTTCCGGATTTTCAGCGAAAGAACCGTCTGCAATGGCTCGGTTGATCTTCACAAGGTCTTGATAAACCACACGTCCGGCACCAATGTTGAGATGTCCCACTTCTGAATTGCCCATTTGCCCATCCGGCAATCCAACATTTTCACCGCTCGCCTGCAATTGAGAATGGGGATACTCAGTCATGAGTCTGTCCATATACGGGGTGGGGGTGTTGAAAATGGCATCGTCCTTTTTATGGTCTCCGATACCGTATCCGTCAAGGATAATCAGTAATGCTTTTTTAGACATGATATTTTGTTTTCTTTTTTATCTTGGTTATAAATCCGCAAGACCAATAGAAAAGCTTGGTTTAACGGTATTCATAAGTTATAACGCAAAATTAGCGATTTTTTCTCAAAATAACAACCCGCCCTTATAAGGACGGGTTGTATATTCTCTTTTCGTTTGAAAAACTAAAAATCTCTTATTAGCTTTTCTTAACAAAGCGCTCTTTGATGCGTGCTTTCTTACCTGTAAGGTTGCGGAGGTAATAAAGTTTGGCACGGCGCACCTTGCCGTATTTCATAACTGTGATTGACTCGATGAACGGAGACTCCATGGGGAAGATACGCTCTACGCCGATGCCGTCTGAAATCTTGCGGACAGTGAAACGTTTTTTGTCACCCTGACCGTTGATTTTGATAACTACACCGCGATACTGCTGGATACGCTCCTTGTTACCCTCTTTGATGCGGTATGCCACAGTTATTGTGTCACCGGGGCCGAATGAGTCAAATTCTTTCTTGGGAGTGGCAAAAGCCTCCTCTGCAATTTTAATTAAATCCATTTTTGTTATGACGTTTAAATTATTTGCAATGTAAATAAGCTTCCTGTATGGGAGCGGGGGACTACCCCTTCTCTCTTCTTTGTGTAGAAGATATTATACCCGTCTTACCAGAGATTGCAAAACCGACTGCAAAATTACAACTTATTTTTTAATTATGAAAGTTTTTTGTTAATTTCGCTCAGCAAAGTGATCGCATTGCAGAGGTGATCCAAATTTTAAAAGCTTCTTGATATTATATATGATTCCGTCAATCAATGTTGGAGGCAGGCTCATGTCTTTTGATATTCCCAAAGTCATGGGTATTGTAAATGTGACTCCGGACAGTTTTTATTCCGGTAGCCGTGCCTGTAGGGGGGAAGAGGTGGCAGACAAAGTGCTTGCCATGCGGGCTGAGGGTGTCGACATTATAGATGTAGGTGGTTATTCTTCACGTCCCGGTGCTGACGAGATATCGGCAGACGAGGAATATTCCCGTCTTTCAATTGGTCTTGAAGCTATCCGCAAAGTATTGCCGGAGGCGATCGTGTCGGTAGATACTTTCAGGGCGGATGTGGCAAGGAGATGCATGGAAGACTGGAATGTTGAAATCATAAATGATATAGGAGGAGGAGATCTTGATCCGGAAATGTGGGATACGGTGTCATCGTTTCCTGTAGCTTATGTGCTGATGCATATGCGTGGCAATCCTAAAACCATGGGTTGCTTGACAGATTATAAAGACGTTACGGCGGAAACCCTATCGGACCTTGCATTCAAGGCATCGCAGTTGCGTGAAAAGGGAGTGGCGGATATTGTTATCGATCCGGGATTCGGTTTTGCAAAGACGTTGGAACAGAATTATACTCTCCTTTCGGATCTCGATAAATTCCATATGATCGGATGCCCTGTGCTCGCAGGCATTTCAAGGAAGACAATGATCTGGAAACCGCTCGGTGTCACACCTGAGAATGCCGGTAACGGCACTACGGTGTTGAATACTGTCGCACTCCTTAACGGCGCGGATATAATTCGTGTCCATGATGTGCGTCAAGCCGTGGAAGCTGTAAAGCTCGTTTCTCTATTAAACACTCATTAAAATTATGAATTTTGGAATTAAGGACGTTATAGACATATTGATAGTAGCGCTGATGCTCTATTATCTTTATCGGCTCATGAAAAATAGTGGCGCACTGTCGTTGTTCTATGGTGTGCTGGCGTTTATCGCCATATGGGTTATCTCGTATGATATTTTCAATATGAGGTTGACGGGCACGATCGTAGACAAATTCATGAGTATAGGTCTTATAGTGCTCGTGATCCTTTTTCAAGACCAGATAAAGCGATTTCTCATAGACATAGGCAGCAGAGGCAGGTGGACAGTGTTCATGAAACTCTTCCGGCATCATGAGCAGGATGAAGAGCTGGAGCATTCCCGAGTGATGAACGTGGTTTATGCATGCATGTCCATGTCGAAATCCAAGACCGGAGCGTTGATAGTTTTTCAACGTAAAGTCCCGCTGACCGACTATGAGAAAACCGGAGACATTATAGATGCCGATATAAATGTCCGTCTCATTGAAAACATCTTTTTCAAAAATTCACCTCTTCATGACGGGGCAATGATAATTTCTGACCACAGGATCAAATCCGTAGGGTGTATCCTGCCTGTAAGCCATGACATGAATATACCCAAAAATTTAGGTTTACGCCATAGGGCGGCGTTGGGTATGAGCCAGGTTACTGATGCCATATGTGTGATCGTCAGTGAAGAGACCGGTAACATATCGGTGGCCCGTGACGGTTCCCTGAGTGTCAAACTCTCCGCAATGGATCTGGAACACATCCTTTCGTCAGCACTTAGATGAATGGTTAAGTAATTAATAATTAATGGTTAATGGTTAATAATTAAAATGGTACCGGACTTTCTCCCGGTCCCGGCATTATGTCGGGCATTGATGAACTGAAGCCCCCTGCAGACGACGGACCGAATGTGAATCCGCTGTCTCCGAAGGAGTCTCCTGACGATTTGCCGTCAGATGTCTCGGAATTTAATCTTGATTCAAGCCTGCGTGTGGTGCCTACTTCATCAAGTGTCTCGCGCATCATCTGATATCCCTCTTCCCAGTTTTCAAATCTGGCGTATTTAGATACGAAGCGCAGGTCAACGGTGCCCACGGCGCCGCTTCGGTGCTTGGCTATTATCAATTCAGCCTTGCCCCTGATATCATTGCCCTCCGCATCCTCCGTGCTTCTGGTATAATATTCCGGGCGATGTATAAAACACACCATATCGGCATCCTGCTCGATGGCTCCCGATTCACGGAGGTCTGAAAGCACCGGACGCTTGTCTTCACGGGTCTCGGTGCTTCGGTTAAGCTGTGAAAGGGCTATGATCGGTATGTTAAGCTCTTTGGCAAGAGCCTTAAGTGATCGAGAAATCGTAGACACCTCCTGCTCGCGGCTTCCGAACTTCATTCCGGTAGCGTTCATGAGCTGCAAGTAGTCGATCATTATCATCTTTACTCCGTGTTCGCGAACCAGTCGCCGTGCTTTAGTCCTCAATTCCGTGATGGATAAGCCCGGAGTTTCATCAAGATATAGCGGAGCGCTGTATACTCCGCGCAGACGGGTATTAAGCCTGTTCCATTCCTCATCAGTGAGGTTACCTGCCTTGATTTTTTCACCTTCAAGATCGGCGACATTACTGAGCAGACGTTTCACGAGTTGGACGTTTGCCATCTCGAGCGTGAAGATCGCGATAGGTATGCTATAGTCTACCGACATGTTCTTAGCCATGGAGAGCACGAATGCAGTCTTACCCATTGCCGGACGTGCGGCAATGATGATAAGGTCAGAATTTTGCCATCCGGAAGTCATCTTGTCCAGACCATGGTATCCTGTTTGAAGTCCTGACAAACCGCTTTCGGCGTTTGCCGCCGACTGTATTTGCTCTATGGCGAGGTTAATGACCGGGTCAATTTGTGTAACTTCCCTTTTAAGGTGTGTCTGTGAGATCTCGAAAAGCTGACCTTCAGCAGCTTGGAGGAGATCGTCCACGTCGTTGCTCTCGTCAAATGCGTCTGCTTCGATTTTGGATGCAAAAGATATGAGACGGCGGGCAAGATGTTTCTGTGCGATGATTTTCGCATGAAACTCTATATTGGCGGCAGAATATACCCTTGCGGTCAGTTCCGTTATATGCACGGCACCTCCCACATTTTCCAGTTCCCCGTTATGGCGCAGCTGTTCGGTCACCGTCATCATGTCGATTGGACGCTGATTGAAACCGAGGGTGCATATGGCGTCATATATCTTGGCGTTCACTGGATCGTAGAATGCATCGGGGGTGAGAATGTCGCACACATTCATGTATGCATCCTTCTCGAGCATCAACGCGCCTATCACCACTTCTTCAAGATCCGTGTCGCGTGGCGGCAGCTTTCCGGTAGGATCCTGCCTGACAGGTTCGAATGTCGGTTTCTTCTTATATCTTTGTTGCTGTTGTTCTTGCATAATCAGGGAAATGATAAGAGTGTGTTTAAACAGTTTCTTAGAGTATCGTTGCCGGGTTAAGGGAGAGAAGCAGTGTCAGCCATATGGATGTCACGAACATTAGTATAG
Organism: uncultured Porphyromonadaceae bacterium; assembly: GCA_947297425.1. Classification (GTDB taxonomy): domain Bacteria; phylum Bacteroidota; class Bacteroidia; order Bacteroidales; family Muribaculaceae; genus Lepagella. Next base: position 1,992 of record CAMYSW010000076.1, on the reverse strand, counting down.
CTGTCTGTCCGAGCACCGGATTGAGTTCCGCTCCTTTCAAATGTGTGAGCTTTACCCATAACATATAATGAAGGTTGGCATAAAGTAATGCACCAGCCTGCCATATAATGTCTACTTTAGCTATGGTGGCTATTACGATAAGTGTAACGGCAACGATTCCATTGATAAAATAGACGGTGCCCATAGTTCGGCGTCCGAATAACACGACGGTAGTTCTTTTACCAACAGCTTGGTCATCGTCAGCATCTCTATAGTTGTTGACAATCAATACGTTCGCCCCCATGATGCCGATTGCGCATGAAATAGGTAGCGCTACTTGCCATATATTCCATGAGCCGACCTGCACGTATGTTGTCAACATGACAGGTACTATTCCGAAGAAGATAATCACAGCCGCTTCTCCGAGTCCATGATGGGAGAGAGGAAAAGGTCCGGCAGAATAGGCTAATGCGAAGACAGCCACGGCAATTCCCACGGCTATAAGCCACCATCCACCCCAGATTATAAGTGTGCATCCGATTGCGCACACCATAAATAATAATGTCAATGTAGCGCGTAGCATTGCCGACGGAGTTATGTCACCCTCTGTCACTCCCCTCCGGAATCCTTCCCTCCCTTTTTTGTCAAGTCCTTTCTTGAAATCGAAATATTCATTTGCAAAATTTGACACAATTTGTGCCATCACTGCGAAAAGGAGACAGATTATGAACGGGATGAATTTAAAATTATTATAATATGCCGCACATCCACCACCGGCTACAACCCCTGCCACAGATACGGGAAGAGTCCGGAGTCGCATAGCTTCTATCCAAGCCTTTGATTTCCTACTCATAATGAAACAACTTCATGCTTTTCAACAAACTGATTCTCTTTGCTCGATAAACTTTATGAAACGGGAGGATATATTTTCCAATCTTTCATATTCGTTGAGGAGTTTCACTTCTTCGGGCAATGCATCATAGCCATATTTAAGACCGGCAAGTCCCATAGCCAACGCGGCATTGGTGTCGGCATCGCCTCCGGCATCAACAAGGCGGTGAAGGATCTCTTCGGGTGAGGAGCAATGCCATATCGCCCATAAGGCGGCAGCCATTGTCTGTCGGCAGAACCATAACGAATCTTCGTCGTCAAGGCAGAGTTCTTCAAGATTACCATCGTGGGCTATTGAAAGATACGACAATATGCGTGGATCAAGAGTGTTTGCTATCTCTTCAAGATCTTCATATTTTGCAGGGCAGCCTTTACGGAGCAAAGAGTCTGCCATTGTTGCAATGATAACGCCACATGCGCTGCAGCGCGTGTCGTCATGTGTCATTGCCATTATGTCAATTGAATTGTCAACAAGCCGCGGACCTCCCATGATTCCGGTGACCAATGCTCTGGGTATCGCCTCATTGGAAGCGCGATACACATCGTTCTCCCTCCATATCTTGTGTGTGGTTTCCCTGGGACTGGAGACCCATTGGGGTATTGAGAAAAGTGAGTTGTATAAGTCAACCATGTCTTTTTGATTGTCTTGGAACCAACTCTTCATCCTGTAAGCAAAATCGCTTAGATCCATTTTGCCGCGTTCAATGATTGATTCGATAAGGAGAATAACTATCTCAGTGTCGTTTGTCCAGTCTCCCCGTTTCCACATGCATCGGTGTGCGTCGCGTATAATCTGAGAAAAATGTCTCATCCCTTCGGGATAATAATACTTGACCTCTTCCACCGACATAAATTCGGTGCCAAGTCCGAGAGCGTCACCGAGAGCCATGCCAAATAGTGCTCCCTTTATTTTGTCAGATAAATTGTTCATCAAGATATAAGTTATAAAAGTTTAAGTCACATTGAAATTGGGTTATAATATGAAGTTGTTTAAACAACTTCTTAATTTCCGGTTCGTTAAAAACGGTTTTAGCGTCGTAATTTTTTAAAGAAAGATAGCATCAACTCCCTGCATTCGTCCTCAAGCACACCTGCAGTGATTTCCGTTTTAGGGTGTAGTGG
>CAMYSW010000075.1:0-9716 GCA_947297425.1 uncultured Porphyromonadaceae bacterium | reverse complement strand
CATCTCAAAAATTCTTTGTAACTTTGCATAAATAGCAACCATAAAAATCTGAATATGGCCGAAACGGTTTAAACCAACAGGCAGAGATGCCGCCAAACCAACCAAATTCCGAAACTCCCAAGCAGTCGTTGCAGGCACGGCCAGCCCTCAGATAACTGTCGCCGGAGTTTTTTTGTATATGACTGAAGACAAAGTTAGAGACCAAGCAGGTCAGATACTAGGTTTTACAGATAGTTCCGATGCCAAGTCTGGTGTTGGACAGATTACTTCATTCAATAACTTAGGCTTTTCAGGGGTTAAAGATCGTCCTGATGGGTGGTATCTTCCGTCAAAACCATTTCTGCCAGCAATTATACTTGAAACTAAAAGTACATCAACACCCCTAAAACAAGCACACATAGATGAGCTCCTGAAAAATTGTAGAATAGCACGGACAAAATACAAGAATGTAGTAGGTATATTATACAATGTTGATGACATCATGGTATTCTTAAATGGATTACGTCGTGAGGGAGAATCTGAACTACAAAATAAAGAATATTATCTTGGATTATTCTCACAAGATCGTATCAATAAAGGGATGATATACCTTTTGACCAAGCGTATAAATGATAGCCTACATGTTGACTTTGGCATCAAGAATTTATATCACAGAATGATATTTACCGCCTGCGCTCTTGTCGCAAAAAGATATGGTGCTTCACTTGTTGCAGGAATGAACTATCAGACTTTCCATACTTCGATTCATTCAACTCTTGCTAAATCCCTTGAGGAAGAACGTAAACAAAATCAGAAAATTGACATTTTACTTGATGTCTATTCTGAAATAAAGATGAATTCCACAGAGAACCAAGAAGCTATTGACAACTTTATAGATTGGGTATCTCAAATCTCTGATAACATTAATTCTGATTTTTGGAATGGAGAAGATGTAATGGGTATCTTCTTTAACGAATTCAATCGTTATAAGAAGAAATCGGAACATGGACAAGTCTTTACCCCCGACCATATTACGTCGTTAATGTATCGACTTGTTGAAGTTGACAAGAACGACATGGTAGGTGATTTTGCTTGTGGTAGTGGTGCCTTTCTAGTAAAGTCCATGTGTAATATGATTAAAGAAGCTGGAGGTGTTAATACTCACAAAGCGAAAGAAATTCAAAAGTCTCAATTATACGGAATAGAATTTGATCGTGAGATATTTGCTCTGGCCTGTGCAAATATGCTTATTCATAAGGATGGCAAAACTAATCTTAGACAATTAGACACTCGCAGTGAAGAGGCAAAAAGTGGATTGAGTCTATTGGAATTACAAAAATTTTAATGAACCCACCTTTTGAAGAAAAATATGGGTGCATGAAGATTGTTACAAATGTTCTGGATAGTGTACCAGCCGGAACGAAGTGTGCGTTTATCCTTCCTGACAAGAAACTTGAAAAGCACGGAGGAAAGAAGCTTCTAAAAAAGCACTCATTGGAGAAAATCATAAAGCTACCTGAAAAGACTTTTAATGAAGGGGTAACCACTTCAATATTTATCTTTACTGCTGGCAAACCACATAAAGATAAGGCAATATTCGCTTGCTATATATCCGAGGATGGATTAGAGACTGTAAAAAATCAAGGACGTCAAGATATACGGAATCGCTGGCAAGATATTGAAAATTACTGGGTAGAAGTAATTCGACGCCAATCAGGTGATGATTCAATTCAGTGGGTAATGCCCACTGAACATTTGAGTTATCAAATGCCTAAACCACCGTATGAACTATTTGAGGAGGATTTCGTAGCTGTTCTTATGGACTATGAATTATTTAAGCGAGAGATTCTATCTAAAGATTTTAAGGAGGGAATTGCTAATAAGATTTTATATCACTCTCATGCTTTTGAAGAAGTAGATAAATTTATGCTTACTATTCCAAAAGAATCTAACTATGAAAAGAATTGATACTACTTGTTGGAGCACATATAAAATTACTGATATCTTTCTTGTAAAGAATACAAATTGTGTGCTTAGTCGAGACATTATGCCTGATAGTGGTGTATATCCATATGTTACAGCATCATCTGTTAACAATGGCGTTTCAACTTATGTAAATGTTGATCCCATATTACTTGATAAAGGTAATTGCATACTCATTGGAGGCAAAACTCTAGTTTTTTCCTATCAGGAAAATGATTTTGTTTCTAATGACAGTCATAACTTAGCATTATATCTCATTGAGACAAAATATCGAAAAGAAAATGTATATTTATTCCTAATCACAGCCTTAAAAGCATCTTTATCCAAGAGCTATAAGTGGACAGACTCAATTTCATATCGCGCTATTCAAAAGAATACTATTCTTTTGCCTTCTTATCCTGACGGAACCCCAGATTATAATTTTATGGAAAAGTTCATAGATAAACTGAGCGTACACGTCAAGAATCATCTTGATAAACTTTCTTCAATTATCTCACTATAGTATCCCCAATTTGCTTTTTTTGACGAATACGAAATATAAAATAAGTATTTTAATCAAGTTGATGAATTATTAATATGGGTAAGTCTCTTAGGATATTGCATTTTTCTGATTTCCATTTAAATGGGAATAAACTTCAACAGGCTGAACATGTATTAGATTTCATGTTAAAGGCATTATTAGAAATAAACAATGAGAAGGTTATTGACGTGATAATATTCTCCGGAGACTTCCTTGAAAAAGGAGGAGAAGGCTTTCAGCATGATATTCTGAATGGATTAAATGTATTCAAAGAAAAGATACTAACTCGTATAACTTCATCATTAGGGCTTCCTTTGTCAAGAGTAATATTTACTCCCGGGAATCATGATATCGATAGAAGCAAAATCGATGAATTCGCTGAAGATGGTATCGAACTAAGAGCTAATAGCAACAAAGATGTAATTAGCTTAATTGAAGGGAAAACGTCTCACGTTACAAGCCGAGCTGCATCATTTAAAGAGTTTGAAAAGAAATACTATGAAGATTGTGAAGACATTGAATATACTCATTCGGACTTCAATTCTCAGATAATATTAACTATTGATGGATTAAATATTGGTTTTACTTCTGTTAATACTATTTGGCGGTGTGGTGTTGATGATGCAAACAAAATCGTCATGGGAATTAATCAATTAATTGAGAATCCCATAAATCATAAGCAATTAGATTTGAAAATAGCTGTAACTCATTATCCAGTAGACCATCTTAAGGAATTTGAAAGGAAGGATGTTACAAATATATTAGGTAATAAGTATGATCTTTTTTTTACGGGTCATACTCATCGTGGTGATGTACAACCATTACTAAGCGATCAAGGGAATGTTGTATGGGCAATTAATGCTGCCGGTACACTCTCTAATAATATATATGAGAAAGACAATCATTTTAAAAATGCATTTCAAATAATTGATTATGATAAAACTATTGGTTGTAAAATAATTAGATATTTACAAGCAGAATATACTGATTTTTCACTAGATAGAATGTATGGCGAAAACGGTATTTTATTTCGACCCATATTGACCCAGCAACAAATAAGTTTGATTTCAAGACAAAATGAGGAGCAAGAGAACGAACGTCGTCTTGAAATATTCAAGAGTAAAATTTATCCGTTTATTCCGGTTAAAGAATTTGTTAAAGCATCTCCTCGTCTAATGTCTTCTGAATTTATATCATGCCCTGCCATTGATAGAATTAAGTCACAACTTGTGGATCAAACACAAAAAACACTACGATTAATGGCTCTATCAGGGATGGGGAAAACAAGAATTATTGCAGAAACTTTCAATGGACAAGATAATGTGTTTTATTCTAAATCCAGCAGTTGTGCCAACTCGATTTCTGCGTTTGTTGAACTTGATAGACCTATTACACTAATAGTGGACAATTGTGAGAAAGAAATAGCGAGGCATATACAGAAACTTATTGATGAAAACGGGAAAAATATTCGCTTGATAACAGTATATAATGTCTTAACACCTGATGAAAAGAGAATATCAGCTTCAGTCTTAGAATTAAATTATGAAGATACTGCATCTGTCGTAAAGACAATGATTGATAATGAAGAATCATTAAAAGATAGGCCTGAAATAAAAGAAGCCATTAAAGAGCGTAGTGGAGGCATTCCATATATGGCTCTGCTAATGATTGAAGGTTACAAGAAGAATCAGAATTTAAAAATCGAAAAAATTGACGACATTCTTTCTGCACTGTTGGAGGGTGGTAAATCCATAGAGAAGTTTACATCAAAATCAATGGAAGCCATATCTTTATTTGAGCCATTGGGTTATAAGGATAATTACTCAGACGAATATGACTGGATTCGTAATACACCTGTAATTAATCATCTTTCACTTGATAAAGAAACGTCTAAATGCACACTTGATGATACGGTAAGGGATTTTTTATCGCGTCAACTTATTGAAGAAGATGGGCCATGCATTCGCATTAGGCCTCGACCATTAGCAGAATGGCTAACGGAAAAATGGTTGGAAAAGAATGGTGAAAGTATACCTGATGTTTTTAATGTTTTAAATTCAGAAGAAGAATCTTTAAGACGACGTTTAACTAGGGCTATGTCAAGAAGATTTCAGGAAATGACAGATTCTGCGTTTGCTCGTCAACTATTTGCGAAACTTAATAATCTTGATAACGGGTCTTTTCATGATGAGAGGGTTGCATTCACAGAAGTGGGTTCACGGCTCCTCCTCTCTATGGGTACAGTGAATCCACAAGACGTCTCATCAAATATATTCTCTTTACTAAAAAGAAACACAACCGATTGGATTAAAGAGAATATTAAGTATGAAACTCGCCGAAATTTGATTTATACTCTTGAACGTACCGTCAGCTTCTCGGATGCGTTTAAGAGTAGTGCGCTCGCTTTAGCCAAATTAGCAAATGCGGAAAATGAGGATTTTGGCAATAATTCAAATGGAGATTTTAATCAGTTATTTCATGTATTCCTTTCTGGGACATCGGCAAGTTTAGAGGAACGATTTTCGGTAATTCTTTATCTTAGAGAGAATCTTAAAGAGAATGGTAATCTTGTTTTATCAGCCATAAATAATGCTTTGCATTCTCATGGATTTTCCAAAATTTCTCCGAGTTCACAACTCCCGAAAGACTATGAACCAACACCTGAAGAAATTCATGTATATTGGACTAGGGCTATAGAATTATTAAAAGAAATCGTACAGGAAGATGGAGCATTCCTTGACAAAGCAGCTGAAATGATTTCAAATCATGCAATGGGTCTTATTTCTTATGAGTCGGATTTGTTGTTTGACATAATTGGATTTATTTCTGAACAAAAAAAATTTGACTGGCCCTCTATGAGAGAGTCTCTTAGTCATATTTATTACTGGAAAAATATGACTGATGAGAAGATTAAAACGCCTCTGAAATATTGGATGGACAAATTGGAACCCAAATCGTTCTTTGGCAAACTGAAAGCGCATATTCAGGATATTCATAATGGAAGAATTGAACACAAGAGCTTTGAAGAAGAAGCAGATGCTTTTATGCTAGAAATGGAGCCCTTTGCCCTTGAATTCATCAATAATTCTATCTATGCAACTCAGGAATTCGTTGATATTTGCGGCGACAATTCGTCTGATTGGTTTTGGTTAATCCGTGCCATAAACCCAATATTACAGGATAAAGTAAAAGCTGATCAACTCATTAATGGTCTTTCAGATGCTGTACAAAAATTACCAATTGATGCTGATAGTAGGTTAATATTATCTTTATTAGCACAAATTCCAGATGGAGCATCTTTGATATTGTTAAGAGATAAATGGCATGCGGAAGGTAGGTTTCAGCTAGCAGCATCTCTGTCGGGTATAATTGAAAACAGATATGAAAGTCAATATTCTCACATTAAGCTAGGATATATTAATGAAGGTTATGATAATTATTGTGTAAATAATTATCTAGGATATAGTATGTCACATGGCACATTTAATGATATTGTAGATTTTGCTAGCCAAATGTTAGACGATAATATTGACACAGTTGAGGTCGTGTATCCCTATTTAATTAATAGAGTAAGATTTCGTATACATGATATTGATGAGAATACATTAGGAAAGTTGGAAAATCTACTGCTTAAATACGAATTTTCAGACTCTACCAGTGCTTTAAATAGAGATATTGTTGATCTCATGGGGGATTTGCTACAACAACATAATCGCCCTGAATTTGCAGTAAGCGTACACCGATTAATAGTAAAGACAACTAGTACAACATATTTGATCAATAAGCCTTTTGATCATATTTATTTTTCGTTGCTTCCAAAATATGAAGATGTATTACTTCCTATTATTTTGAATGATTTGGCTGCGGAAGATGAAAGAGTGTTGTTCTATCATGCAATGCGAATGAATCTTGGTTCTGGATTTGGATCTGGAGCAGGGCCTCTGTTTCAATGTAGTGAAGATCGAATTAAGGAGATATGTTTATCTTCTTCACCATCACTTGCTGTCAATCTGGCTCAAATGTGCCCTGTCTATAATTATTCAGAAGAGGGTAAGGTTTCAGGTCTCAGCGACTTTTTCCTATGGCTGTGTGACCATTTTGGTGACGAGAAAGATATGCTTGATGCATTTAGCTCAAACATGGGCACTTTCTCGTTTTGTGGAAACGAGATATCTGCAATGTATGCTTCTAGAATTCCTCTGTTTGAGCCACTTCTATCACACTCCAAGGGCACGGTGCGTTCTTGGGCCCAACGACAGATAGATTCTTTAAAAGCTCAACACGACTATGAAAAAGGAAATGAAGATTACCACAAAGCTATTTACGGAAAACCTCTATGATAATATTATCATTACTTTTCTGCGATAAGAAATATTAACTAGCCTTTTAGTCATAAATATGGATAACGGACAGATAATATTATTTCAGACGCAGGGCGGTGAGACGAAGATTGAGGTTCGGCTCTCTAACGAGACTGTGTGGCTTACTGCCGACCAGATGGCGGAGCTGTTTCAGCGTGACCGTTCAACGATACAACGTCATATCAAAAGAATCTACGATGAAGGTGAGCTGTCCGCAGATTCAACTTGTGCATTTTTTGCACAAGTTCAAACGGAAGGGAAACGACAGGTTGAGCGTAAGATTCCCATTTATAATCTTGACATGATTATCAGCGTGGGCTATCGTGTCAACTCTCATCGTGGCGTGCAGTTCCGGCAATGGGCTACCCGGGTGCTGAAGGAGTATATGATCAAGGGGTTTGCGCTTAATGACGATTTACTCAAAAATGCCGGACAAGGAAACTATTTCGACGAGTTGTTAGCCCGAATCCGAGATATACGCAGCTCTGAAAAGGTGTTCTACCGCAAGGTGCTGGAAATATATGCCCTCAGTATAGATTATGACCCTCGTACTTCCATCACCCAACAGTTCTTCAAGACTGTTCAGAACAAAATGCACTTCGCCGCTCATGGCCACACTGCCGCCGAAGTAATTTATGACCGTGCCAATGCCGAAAAGGATTTCATGGGTCTGACAACGTGGCGTGAGGCAATGCCGACCAAACATGAGGCTGAGATTGCGAAGAATTATCTCTCGGAGGAGGAGGTCGATATGCTGAACCGAATCGTCAACCTGTATCTTGACTTTGCCGAACTTCAGGCCAAGAGCCACGTCCCGATGTATATGAAAGACTGGATTCAGAAGCTCGATGATTTCCTGAAGCTGTCGGGTAAAGAATTGCTCACTCATGCCGGAAGCGTTTCAGCCGAAGTTGCCAAACTGAAAGCCAACGAGGAATACGACAAATTCCGCGAGCGCACCCAATATCAGCTATCCCCGGTCGAAATCCACTTCCTCGAAGCCTTTGAAGCCGAACAAAAGCGACTCCGCGCTAAAAAATAAATACAATACAAATGAATGCATCTAAAGAAATATCACAATTGATTGCCCATGCGAACGAAGACGATTTGCGCGATATTGTTTCAGGATGGGCCAACAAACATTCTGATTTCAAGGATTATGTCCGAAATTGCCTCTGCCCTTCGGTAGAAAATGTGGATTTCGCCCGCAAACTCAGTCAGGCCGTAAACCGCGAGACAAAAGAGTTCTTCTCGCGCCATGAAGTGAGAGAAGCGACTGACTGGAGCAATGTCTATAATGACTTGATAAAGCCATGGAGCGAAAACGCAGACTCGCTGTCTACCGAGAAGCTATATGACCTGTGTGACGTAATAGTCAAAGAGGTCGGTATGCAGGTGACTGATGAGGATTTTTACGGCGATGATTGGTATGGCGATGATTTTTCCGGCAGTATTCAGGATATAATGGATGTATTGGGAAACATTGTCGGACTTCTTATGATTCGCGAGGATGTCAGCCACGATATTCTGAATTCTTTAGAAAAACTCATTAAAGCTGCTAAAAAGAAGGATGTGATAGACGACTACATTGGTTCGCCATACGATTTTATTCTTGAACTTATCGCACTCAGACGCGACAACGATGAAGTTACGTGTGGAATATACGATGCTCTGATTGACGAGAATCTGGGTGATGAGGCAGGGACGTGGGTGTGCCGTAAAATTGATTTTATCCGTTCAATGGGTCTTGCAGATGAAGCTCGCCAATATATGGAGGATGAAATACAGTATCCTGAAGTCTGCCTGAAATATTATAATGAGTTGCTTGATGCCGACAACTGGCTTGAGGCTATCCTCCTGCTCGACAGGGCGCAGGCAATCAAGGACAATGGCTCTTACTTCTATTCGCCAAAGACTCCGAACTGGCTTGAACTTAAACAGCAACTTCTTGTGGAACATGGCACATTGGAAGAACGTATAGATAATCTCAAACGCCTGTTCTATAACAGCTACAACGATAAAGCAAAATTCTATCATCAACTCAAGGAACTTGTTGACGGGGACAAATGGAACGCATTCTACCATAATCTGCTCTCAAAGGCAACCGGTTATAATGTCATTGATGAAATCGCCCCATTCCTCATAGAGGAAGGTGAGTTTGACTGGTTATTCCGTCTCGTGTCGGAAGCAACGGCAAAGGATTCGACTGATTATCGGACTCCGTTAAAGTACGCCGGAGCATTGCGTCAGACTCATTTTGAAGAAATGCAGGCGATCCTAATCCGTACAGTCCGTGCATACGCTGCCGACCGTTTTCCTCCAAAGAAAAAGGTCAATTCATCGAAGTACTCATATTTTAGGGCAGATTTGGAATCGTTGTCAGAACTTGGGTATGCAAAAACGCAAAAGGAGATTGTCGAATTTTTACTGCAGGAATATCGATTCCGGCCATCTCTTGCTAAAGAATTGAGGTCTATAAAACTGGTTACGGACAATGAGTAAGAAGTCGATACGGTTTTTCAATGACCGCGAGGTGAGGGCGGTCTGGGACGACGAGAACAACTGCTGGTGGTTTTCGGCTACTGATGTGGTGCGGGCTATCAATGACGAGCCTGATTATACAAAAGCCGGTAATTATTGGCGTTGGATCAAACGAAAGCTGACTCAAGATGGCATTCAACTCGTGAGTGCCACTCACGGGTTCAAATTCGAGGCTCCAGACGGAAAGCGGCGCAAGGCAGATGTTTTGAATAGCGAAGGCGTTATTCTTCTCGCCAAGTATTATCCCAATAATCGTGCGAGCAAATTCCTTGACTGGTTCACTTACAGCGACAATACCATTGACGGTCAGAGCCGCAAGAAGGCGTATACTC
>CAMYSW010000074.1:0-9803 GCA_947297425.1 uncultured Porphyromonadaceae bacterium | reverse complement strand
GCATTGGGGAGCTTGCCACCTGTAGAGTTGATCATGTCAACATACTCCTGGGGAACAGAAGATGAACCGTGGAGCACGATGGGGAATCCGGGGATCTTAGCCTCTACACCCTCAAGCACGTCGAATGCCAATGGAGGGGGAACAAGACGACCTGTCTTCGGATCGCGAGTGCACTGCTCGGGAGTGAACTTGTATGCACCGTGAGATGTACCGATAGAAATAGCGAGGCTATCAACGCCTGTGCGTGTAACGAAATCTACAACCTCTTCAGGATCTGTATATGTGTGATGATCTGAGCTAACCTCATCCTCAACACCTGCAAGAACGCCAAGCTCACCTTCTACAGTCACGTCATGCTCGTGAGCATATTCGCATACTTTCTTTGTAAGGGCTACATTCTCTTCATAGGGAAGGTGGCTACCGTCGATCATTACAGATGAGAAACCGTTGTCAACACAGTCTTTGCAAAGCTCGAAGCTGTCGCCATGGTCGAGGTGAAGAACAATCTGGGGATGCTCCCAACCGAGTGATTTAGCATACTCCACAGCTCCCTGAGCCATATAACGGAGCAAAATAGGATTAGCATAGTTGCGGGCACCTTTAGACACCTGAAGGATTACAGGGGATTTAGTGTCGGCTGCAGCCTTGATAATTGCCTGAAGCTGCTCCATGTTGTTAAAGTTGAACGCGGGGATAGCATATCCGCCGTGAACTGCCTTTGCAAACATCTCTTTGGTGTTTACAAGACCTAAGCTTTTGTAATCTACCATGGGTTGAATATTATTTAAGTAAGTATCTATTATTTTTACCTGACCATTAAAACTAAACATACCCTATATGAGTATGATGCGACGTGATTTAATCTTTTACGAAAAACCGCAATGAATCACTTCTCTAATTTCCTGCAAATATAGAAATTTTTCTTTATTTAACCAAAATTTCTTGAAGTCTCCTTTTGGGAACGTGATGCTTCCTGTCCTCGTCACGCCAATATTTTATATCTCCGTTGTTCATATCGTCTATCACCACTTCCTCTATCGGAAAACCCAATGCGAGCACGTGCAATGGCTCAAGATTGCCGGGTAACGACAATACTTCTTTAAGCTTTTGCTTATTGAACGATTTTATTATGCAACCTCCCATACCTACACTGACAGCACCAAGCGTGATTGCTTCAAGTTGCAAGCCGTCGTCACACATGGGATTTTCAGTAAGATCAAGGTCAAGACACTGAATGATGTACGCCGTAGGCATCTCCCCCTTTTCGGGTCCCTGCCAGTCTGCAAGGTAACCTGCCCATGCGAGAAGCGGGAATATTTCATCATTTTCTTTATCCTCAGTGACCAGACGATATTTCAATGGCTGCATGTTGCGCCCGGATGCGCAATAACGACACAGTTCCACCAGCTCCTCAAGTTGTTTTTCACTTATTGTCTTAGATCCGTCAAACCTACGATAAGAGCGGTTGCGAATCATCAATTCTTTTAGTTCTTTATATTCCATTCTCAAATTTAATACTTTTTCTTGTTCTTTACCCCGATTCTCATGCATTTTTTATAATTTTACTTTATGAAAATAACTGATTTGAAGCCTCTCTTTCCTTCTGAATACTCCAAGTCCGGAATATTGCTGATCGCAGGTCCCTGCAGTGCGGAAAGCAAACAACAGGTTATTGATACTGCCAAAGCCCTGAAAGCGGAGGGTGTCGGCATCTTCCGTGCCGGAGTATGGAAACCGCGCACGAAACCTGGAGGATTCGAGGGCATCGGATCCGAAGCCCTTGACTGGCTTTCCGAAGCAAAGCGACAAACAGGAATGCTCATATCTACAGAAGTTGCTTCTGCGAGTCATCTTCTTGAAGCCGTATCTGCCGGCATCGATGCTGTATGGATAGGAGCGCGGACTTCGGCAAATCCGTTTGCCGTGCAAGAGATAGCTGACGCTTTTGCATCAATGAGCCAGAAAGAACGTGACAGCATTGCCGTAATGGTCAAGAATCCGGTAAATACGGACCTTGAACTTTGGATCGGGGCTATAGAACGTTTCTATGCCGCCGGTGTCAGACGACTCGGCGCAATTCACAGAGGTTTCTCTTCATATGGCGAACACATATACAGGAACATGCCGGAATGGCGTATCCCGATCGAATTTCACCGCCGGCTGCCGCAGATGACAATGATATGCGACCCGTCGCACATCGGAGGACAGCGCGAACTTATCGCCCCTTTGGCGATGCAGGCTTTGCGTATGAATTTCGACGGGCTGATCATTGAAAGCCATTGCCATCCGGAATGTGCTTTAAGCGACAGCGAACAGCAGATCACCCCAAACGACTTAGGATTATTGATCAAGTCAATAAGAAAACATCCCGAAGAATTATCAGAAGAGATTCTCTCGGATCTTCGCCGTCAGATTGATGAAATCGATGACAGACTTATCGACATATTGGCACAACGCATGGCAGTGGCTCGCGAAATAGGAAGATTAAAACATGAAAACAACATGTCTGTAGTGCAGCCGGAACGCTACAACAATTTGATCCGAAATCGCGTGGATACGGCTTCAAAACTGAACCTTAACCCGGCATTCATGAAACGCATACTTGCCGAAATACATGAAGAGTCTGTAAGACAGCAGTTCGAAATATGAGTGAAGTAGGTGATAATATAATCACCTACTTACTTAAAACTGAAAGAATATCTGCCAAGCGGTCTCCAATACCGATCGTATAACCTTGCGTAGCAAAGACAACCCGGTTGAAAGTATCCGCCACAACTACCAACGGACGCTCATCGTTTTCCAGATTCAATGATGCCTTAAGTTCGGCAAGCGAAACACCTCCGTTATCTACACCGAAAACCGCTGTTGCTGGTAAGTTTGGAAATGCCTCCCGGTTGAAGCGCTTCATCTCCCCCTCGCTTCCAAAGAGCAGCATAAGTTTATTCCCTTGTTTCTCGAACTCCTCTTTCAGAAGCGAGATATCGTTAAGGATATGTGATGTCGGCTCATTATTAGGTTTAATAAGGGCAAGCACGTAATAGCCACGCCCCGTTGTAGACAATATGCTCTTATCTAATCCGGAAACCTCATCATGATAGAGGTTCTCTGCATTTAACGAACCGATAACAGACAATGCGTTGTCATCCTTACGGATTATCAACGGAACTTCAATTGCCTCATTATCCTCGACGTTAAAGATCTCCCCTCTTGTCAAGACCGAACCGTCTGCCATACGTCTTCCACTAAGCAAGAGATATTTGCCTCTGTCGAGATACATGCCTTCCGAGGCTATCTCTTTCAATCCGTCTCCTTCTCCATATTCCAATTGAACGGGAATGCCATTATTTATTCCGGAAACGGAGAATTGCGAATAGTATTTAGGGTTCTCAAGTCTGCCGTCTTTACTATATGATATGTTTACTTTCCCTTTTCCTGTTACGGATACATCCTCAAGACTATCTCCCTTATCAAACTTAACATCTACCCATTCTCCCGAACTGGAAGCATACTGGGTCTTGCCTGTGACTGGATCAATACGCGAAGGGATGCCGAGACTGCGTGCTACTGACACGAAGAATATGCTTCGTGAACGGGGATCCGCTATCGCCGTGCGCCACACTGCGCGAGGATCCATCCTGAGAGAAGAAGGATTGCCAACGGTGTCAATCTTTATATTCGATGCTGTCCATGCAACCAATTTTGAAGGATCCTGACGATATATTGCCGCATCCGAAGGTGAAATCTCGCCTGAGAAAAAGGCTTTATACGGCACGAGCCATTCATTCTCCACCCGAGGATTAAGTACATAATCAACAAATAACGGAGTCTGCGATATCTGCGTATTTTCAAGATTATCAAGAAGCACTTCAATCGGCACATCGCGACGATCCTTTTCGCTTATGGCACAAAGAAGATCCAATGCCATATCCCTTTTTTCAAGTTCACATCGCTCCACGAAACCGAGAATATTATTGCCATTGCCTCTCGCTTCCGTCAATATTTTGCAGAACTTATCCCTATTTACTCCAAGCCTGGCAGATTCCCGGTGTGCCATTTCAGCATTAAAGAAAGTTGAAGTATAAGCTTTCCGTATGCTGTCTTCAATAGCCAACCTGCGTGCATTTTCATTTTCAGATTCTTCAGAAACAGTAGGCAATTGCCCTGATTGAAACGGAGGAACTATATCCATTTCGAAAGTTCCGGTATAATCATTAGATTTATCCAATACCACTTCAAGTATGTCGGATTGTGACGGGTTCCCTTTCCCAAAACCGAAATAATCGTCATCCGTAGCCCATACTATAATGTCGCCTAATCCCCCAAGCAATGAGGCGTGCCCCTTGGAATCGGATATTTTCTGCACGGCAGGGAAAAACTCGGCATAATTATATATGCAAAAATTCACTTTTGCCCCTTCCAGCGGCTTCCCGCTTTTATCTTTAACACACACTTTCAATTCCCCTACTGGTGCATAATTGGATGTCACGTTTATCGTTGTCTGCAAGGGTTCCGTTTTCAATACCTCTTCGGGGCCGTCATAAGGTCCGAAAACTTTTGTAGTCATTAGCATTCCGCGTGATGCAGGAGCGTTGAACCAAGCAATATTAAGAGCCGGTGCCGGCTCACAGGCTCCCAGAAAATACCATTTGCCGTCAGCCCAAGCTTCCACCCAGGCATGATTGTCATCCGTATGCGCCCATCTCGGGGTATATACCTGCCTTGCAGGAATACCGACAGACCTCAAAGCGGCAACGGTGAATGTAGATTCCTCTCCGCAACGGCCTATAGCCTGACTCAATGAACTCAGCGGACCGCTTGTACGGGCATCGGAAGGCTGATAAGTCAACTTTTCATGACACCAATGGTTCACTTCCAGAATCGCGTCATACATTGAAAGATTCCGGACCCTGCCCTTAAGTTCATCATAGAAAACTATACGGCTCATATCCAGATTCTCATTATTGACACGCACCGGCAACACAAAATGTTTAAATTCACGTTCCGGAACCTGCTTTCCCCATGGCATCTCATCTCTCGCTTTTAATGAATATAAAACGTTCGATAGAAAAAACTCAGGTGAATATGCTGCAATATCAGGTGTCTGCATGTATGCATAAAGCCATTTCATCCCCTCTCTCGAATCCTGTTCAAGAGTATCAAGCGACTGATGTGAAAACGGATACAACGCACTCACGAGCTTTAGCCTTTCATTAAAATCCCTATCCACATTTTTAGATGGAGTAAATACGCTTGCCGTTACAAGAATTTGACAAGACGCCATAATCACGAGTGCCAATATCTTTCTCATACTAATTTCGATTGCAATTCTTTTACTATGGTAGACGATGTAGCATACCGATAATATTCATTAGCATCCCCGGCTCCCATACCTACTCCATCTCGGCGGAAACACATGCGGCTTTCCACCATCTCTTTTGCCGAGGCATGAATTTCCGAAACGCCCGTGGCATCTATAATATTACGTATATTCCGAGGAGTGACGCCGGCACCGGGCATTATGGAAATCCTTCCTGCTGCCCTCTCTCTCAGTTCAGCTAACAAAGTAACACCTTTTTCTGCAGATTGAGCCATACCTGATGTAAGGATCCTGTCAAATCCAAGTCTTATTACCGTCTCCAACGCCTCGAAAGGATCACGGCACAGATCAAAAGCGCGATGAAATGTTGTGGTCACGACCTGCCCTCCGGATAGTGATTGCCTTATGGCATCCAAGACCTTTTCACAGGCATACTCATCCACCTCACCATCGGAAGTCAACGCACCGAAAACAATTCCATCTACCTGAGCACCCACAGCATAAGCAGTGTCCTGCACACACTGCATCAATTCCTTGTCGCTATAAAGGAAATCACCTGGACGCGGACGGATCAATATATTGACAGGAACCGGCTCAAGCAGCCTGCGACTCTTCCATAGCGCCTGCTCTATCAAACCGGCAGAGGGCGTAATGCCTCCTGCCTCCAGAGCACTGCAAAGCTCTATGCGGTCCGCACCTCCGTTAATTGCGGCTCCAACACTATCAATATCCGCACAACAAATCTCAAGTATCATATCTCCACTTCAATTATATAATCGTCACAATCCGGAACTGACGGTAGCATTACCGTCAAGCCCTCTTTTGATCTTTTAAAATCTAATTTTCTTTTTCCCGCAAATTCTTTTACGCTTCTAACCTTTGCAGTATAAGGCACGAATATATTTCCCGATTCCGGGGTGATAACATGCAAGAAAAGACGGTTGTCTTTCATTGTTGCTGTCCCCCACGGCTGAGATCCGAATGGGGATCCCTGCGTGCCATAAACAGTCTCGCCATTTTCCCGCAACCATTTCCCCATATCCCGCAGACGGTCAAGCGATGCGGCAGGTAGCTCCCCATTAGGCTGTGGTCCTATATTAAGGAGCAGATTAGCACCCATACCTGCCGTCTTGACGAGATAACGTATCAAGGTGCGGGAATCTTTATAAGAAGTGTCTTCTACCTTATATCCCCACATTCCGTTCATAGTCTGGCACGTTTCAAGTGGAAGGTTGCTTATACCATTCTCACCACTATAACCTGCCGTATTCTCTCCGGGCACATCGCGTTCAAAAATCTGGATGTCCTCACCGGGAAATGGAGGCTTATGATGATTATTGCCTATGAGGCAACCGGGTTGAAGCTTATGTATCATAGCATACTGTTCGGGAAGTTGCCAATCGAAAGGAACTTTATCCTCATCATGATCCCACCAGCCATCAAACCAGATAGCCCGCACAGGACCATAATTTGTCAGCAATTCCGTAAGCTGACGATTCATGAACCCATAATATGAGTTCCAGTCACTCTTCAGTGAATCTCGACCGGTTGTATGCCCCGTGCGTCCGATCGGATAGTCTTCACGTCCCCAATCAAGATGTGAATAATAGAGGTGAAGTTTTATATCCTGTGAATGACATTCATCAGCAAGCTCCTTAAGCACGTCTCGCCCGAAAGGGGTACCATCAACAATATTATAATCGCTCTCGGAAGTCTTGAACATAGAAAAGCCGTCATCATGCCTCGTTGTGAAGCAGATATACTTCGCTCCCGAATCTTTGATAGCCGACACCCATTCTTTCGCATCGAAATCAGCCGGATAAAAACCGCGAGCATGTTTGGAATATTCAGAATGCAGAGGTCCGTAATTCAAATACCATTCTCCGCGCGCGTACATACTGTAGATACCCCAATGTATAAAGATTCCGAATCTGTCATTGGAAAACTCAACCTGACTGCGCTTCACTTCATCAGATGGCGCATAATCACTCGCGGTCGCCAATCCTGAAGTAATAACCAGAATCAGCATAATTGCAGTCAAGATAATATTTCTGTTCATCATCTAAGTAAGTAATAATACTAAGAAGCTAAGTATGACTCGCAAAAAGATGCGTTGACTAATCAATACATTGAATAATTTCGATGTCATACTTTTTTAAATAATTTATAGGCAAATGTAATGGTTTAAATCCATTTATCCAAGTTGGTCTGGCTAACATCATCAAATATCATGCAAAAAAATTAAAACTCCATTGCTTCTATTAAGAAAAAGTATTTAATTTGTAATTAAGAAGTTGTTTAAAAACAAGAAATTGTTTAATGGAGAATACAGAAATTTCTATCGCGCAACTGTCGCGACAAATACAAACTAAGCTGACCCCGATTTATGGCGAGGGTGAGGCAAAGGCTATGGTCCGGTTGATCTTTCATTCACTCAAAGGATGGAGTCTAACAGACATGATAATCCACGCCGATAATATTGTATCTCCATATGTGCTGGAAAAAACTGAAAAAATAATTTCACGCCTGTTAGATAACGAACCTATACAATATATCCTCGGTGAGGCATATTTTTATGGCATGAACTTAAAGGTCGATAATTCTACCCTCATACCAAGACCGGAGACTGAGGAACTGGTTGACATTATTGTTCATGAAAACCAATCGCACAAGGACCTGAACATACTTGATATCGGCACAGGTTCCGGAGCTATAGCCATAGCATTATCGCGCAACCTTCCATTCTCAAACGTTGATGCAATAGACATTTCCGAAAATGCCTTGAAAATTGCCAATGAAAATGCTCGTAATCTACATACACATATCGGTTTCACTAAGGCTGATATATTCAAATTCGAACCTAAAACGGATTATTACGACATTATCGTCAGCAATCCGCCATATATTGATGAATCGGAGAAAGATTCGATGGATAGCAACGTCCTTGAATACGAACCACATCAGGCATTATTCGTACCTGATGAAAATCCACTGATATATTACATACGTATCACAGAAACTGCAAAAGATTCCTTAAAACAGCGCGGACACTTATACTTCGAGATTAACCCAAGACATGCCGAAGAGCTTGCTGAATATCTAAACAAAAAAGGATACATGGACATTGAAATTGTAAAGGATATTAATGGCAAAAAACGGTTCATAAAATGCGTTAAACAATGATCAAGAAAAAAACTGCAAATCCAGATACACTCCGTTTAAAGATGGCAGACCTTTGCGCAAGATCGGAGCAATGCGAATATGAGATACGCGAAAAATTAAGGAAACAGATGTTGCCTTCTTCAGAAATAGAAAAGATACTCTCGTTTCTCATCAAAGAACGATTCATTGACAACTCAAGATACGCACACAGCTTCACCAACGACAAGGTCCGCTTTTCCGGATGGGGGCGCAATAAAATAAGGCAGGCACTCGCATTGCGGCGGATACCTTCACAAATGATCTCGGAAGCTCTAAGCGAGATAGACCAAGAAGAATACAATTCAGCTTTGTTTAAGGCAGCTAATGCCAAAGCAAAAAATCTTGATCTCGAAGAATACGATGACCGGGCACGCCTTTACAGACACCTGCTATCCCGAGGATACGAATCTTCACTCATCTCCGATGCAATTAGGTGTATACGCAGATCCCGGTCAGAAAATTCTTGAAAAATTTGTAATGCCTGTTATAAAAACAATATCGGGAACCATAAAAACTATCGGGGAATTTATATTTCCACAATGTTGCCACCTATGTGGCACAAAACTGTCATGTAATGAAGAATGCATATGCCCGACATGCATATCCCGTCTGCCACGCACGCTCTTTCATAGAACCGGCATGAACCCCATGGAGCAAAGGTTTGCAGGCATATTCGCATTCGAACGAGCCTCTGGACATTTCTTTTATTCCAGCCACTCCGATTTATCAATACTGATGCAAGATCTCAAATACAGGCATTATCGCGGACTTGCACAATTCATGGGAAAACTTGTTGCAAAAGAATTACTAACTACCGCTTTCCTGTCTGACATAGATTATATAGTGCCTGTTCCTATGCACTTCATAAAAAAAGCGATGCGCGGTTACAACCAGACAGAAGAGATTGCAAAAGGTGTTCATGAAATCACGTCAATACCTATAAAACTAAACCTGAAAGCAACAAAGCCACATAAGACACAAACCAAATTGTCTATCCAGCAAAGGCGATCAAACACATCCGGCATATTCCAACTTGTAAATCCGGAAGAATTAAAAGACAAGCATATCCTTCTTCTTGATGACGTGTGCACCACAGGCTCCACACTCAGGAGCGCATCCGAATCCATCCTACGTGATTCCCCATCAACCCGATTGACCCTGCTCACAATCGGAGTAACATTCTAACCCAAAATCCCCCACCCCCAATCTTCACTTCACCCACCCATACACCCCCAATCCTCACTTCCCGTACCGCACCGTCCCACACCCATCCCTCTACCGCCTC